>JAEINW010000036.1 GCA_016342715.1 Salinivirgaceae bacterium
GTTTGTTGTTAACAACAAGCGATGCAAGCATAAAATTGATTTTTGTGAAATTATCTTCATGCATCGCCATCTTTAACATTAAATATTTAGGTGATTTTATTTTAAGCCCCAACTTTTTAATGTGATCCGATTCTTTCCAATAATCGAAAAATTATCTGTCAAAATAGCTTCTATTCTTTAATAATTCGATAAACAGCTATTTGAACATCATTTTGAATTTTTACGGTATAAACCCCTTTAAGTAAATGGTTAAGGTCAATATTTAATAAGTTCTCATTCTTAAATGTGTTAAGGTAAACTTGGCTTCCTGATATGTCAAAAATACGTATCTGTAAATTATTATAAGCAAGCTTAGTGTCAATTATCAGATCGCCGTTTGTTGGATTAGGAAATAGGGCAAATTCTTGAACAAATGAGTTTTCAAAAATTCCAATACCAGTAATATTGTAGCATTCTGAAGAATCAACACACTCGTTTTGATTAATAATTACTGCATAGTTTCCATTTTCAGTAGCGATAAAAGATTGATTAATTGCGCCTTCAATAGCTATAAGCTTTTCGCCGCATGTTGCCCATTGGTAGCTTGCATCAATTGCAATGGCAGTTAAAGTTGCGCCATCTTGCGAAATGCCATTTTCAATAGAAATTACAGTTAATGTCAAGGTAACTATTGAATCACAACCATAAATAGATTGAAAGATTTCAGTGTATTCTCCTGACTCTGATAATTCTTGTGAACCAAATGTATAGCTTTCGCCATTGCAAATAGTTGCAGTTTCTGTTTCAGAATATGAGGAATTAACTGTTAAATCAAGAGTAACAATTGAATCGCAACCACTAATTGAGTTAAAAGTAAAATCAATTTCATCACTTGTTGTACCTTCAGTAATTGTTTTGCCATGATAATTATAAGGCAATTCACTTTGGCAAAGAACTAATTCATCGCTGGTATTATAAGTTGGATTTACGGTTAATGTCAAGTTAACTATTGAATCACAGCCATAAATAGATTGAAAGGTTTCAGTGTATTCACCTGATTCTGATAATTCTTGTGAACCCAATGTATAGCTTTCGCCATAGCAAATAGTTGCTGTTTCTGTTTCAGAATATGAGGAATTAACTGTTAAATCAAGAGTAACAATTGAATCGCAACCACTAATTGAGTTAAAAGTAAAATCAATTTCATCACTTGTTGTACCTTCAGTAATTGTTTTGCCATGATAATTATAAGGCAATTCACTTTGGCAAAGAACTAATTCATCGCTGGTATTATAAGTTGGATTTACGGTTAATGTCAAGTTAACTATTGAATCACAGCCATAAATGGATTGAAAGGTTTCAGTGTATTCTCCTGATTCTGATAATGCTTGTGAACCCAATGTATAGCTTTCGCCTTCGCAAATAGTTGCAGTTTCTGTTTCAGAATATGAGGAATTAACTGTTAAATCAAGAGTAACAATTGAATCGCATCCGCTTATGGAGTAGAAAGAAAAATCGATTTCGTCACTTGATGTACCTTCAGTAATTGTTTTGCCATGATAATTATAAGGCAATTCACTTTGGCAAAGGACTAATTCATCGCTGGTATTATAGCTTGGATTTACGGTTAATGTCAAGGTAATTATTGAATCACAAGCATAAATGGATTGAAAGGTTTCAGAGTATTCACCTGACTCTGATAATTCTTGTGAACCAAATGTATAGCTTTCGCCATTGCAAATAGTTGCAGTTTCTGTTTCAGAATATGAGGAATTAACTGTTAAATCAAGAGTAACAATTGAATCGCAACCACTAATTGAGTTAAAAGTAAAATCAATTTCATCACTTGTTGTACCTTCAGTAATTGTTTTGCCATAATAATTATAAGGCAATTCACTTTGGCAAAGAACTAATTCATCGCTGGTATTATAGCTTGGATTAACGGTTAATGTCAAGGTAACTGTTGAATCACATCCATAAATAGATTGAAAGGTTTCAGTGTATTCACCTGACTCTGATAATTCTTGTGAACCCAATGTATAGCTTTCGCCATTGCAAATAGTTGCAGTTTCTGTTTCAGAATATGAGGAATTAACTGTTAAATCAAGAGTAACAATTGAATCGCAACCACTTATGGAGTAGAAAGAAAAATCGATTTCATTACTTATAGAAGCAACAGGAATTATTTGACCAGAATAATCATAAGGTAATTCACTTTGGCAAATCACTAATTCATCGCTGGTATTATAAGTTGGATTCACTATTAAATCTAGGGTAACAATTGAATCAAAGCCGGAAACTGAAGTGAAAGTAAATTCAATTTCATTGCTTGTTGTTCCTGTATTGATCGTTTTTCCATTATAGTTGTATGGCAATTCACTTTCGCAAATAGTAAGGTTGTCTGACGAAGAATATTGGTTAAATGGTGTCCATGATATATTATCAATACTTACTTGCCCGGCACTAGAACTAGTGTTTACAAATTTTATGGTAAAGTTGCCTTCTTTGTTAACTTGAATATCTCCAGACTTTAAAATAAGATCCACCTGCGAAGATGTGGTTATGTTTGTAAGTAAATCATCATTAATAAAAACTTCCATGTTTACATTACTTGAAAATGCTTGCATAAAATCAAAATTTAGAATGCCGCATCCACCAGTGATGGTTCCCGATAATACCTCACCATCAGGGCTTTTATCTTTTCCTAAACAAAGTGTTGCATCTGTTATTTGTTTATCTCCTCGGCATTGCGTATAGTTCCAAGTTGAACCATCTTGTCCGGTGAAGGAGCCATCGGCATAAGTTCTAGATGTAAGCAAGTAATTGTCAAAAGTTTCTATGGCATTTGTTGAGGCTTCGTTTGTTGTAGCGCTTGTGTTTGCAATAGTTTCGCCAGTTTTGTAATCGATATTTAATGCAGAATTTGAGTAAGGAAATATTGAAAAGTAGTAGGTGGTATTTGCATCTAAGCCATTAAAAGTAACTGTTTGAGTTCCTTGAGTTACATTCTTAACAAAACTTGCATCAGATTCTTCGGTTCCATCAACCGGAGCCACAATGTCAAGTGCACTTACTGTACTTGCTTTAATTAAATATGCACGAGGAAGAATGCCAGATGATGCATCCGTCCAAGTAAGTTGAATGGAAGAACTTGTAAGCGTTCCTGTTGAAAATGAACTAGGATAATTCGAAGGTTCATAATCGGGAATACTATAAGAAAATACATTTGACGTTCTGGTTTTTGTGTCGTTATTAACCGCAGTAATAGTATAGTAAATAGTGGTACCTTTTGCCTGAGCAGGAATATTATTGCTTATTGTATAAGTTGGTGCAATTGCCTCAACCATGCTTATACTATTAGATAAGTTTGAATTATCGCTACCCCAATTTAAAGTTGCAGAAGTAATAGAACCCTCGTCGCTAATATCCGCACTAATTGATACCACATCAGTGGCAACTGGATTTGACGGAGACTGAGAAATATTTTGAATGGTTGGACCTATAATGCAAGTTCCACCAAAAATTTCGCAAACATATTCAGGATGGTCAATAAATGGATTTCTGTTTCCTTGATAGCTAAAAACAACTTCATTTCTTGTTCTTTCTTCGTCGCTTACCGGATCCAAATTATTCCATTCTAATAAAACAGATTTAACAGCTTGGAATGGGGATTTATCGGTATTTGATAAAAAGTTCTCTGTTAGTTCTAAATCAGGTTCACCATCGTTGCCTTCATAGCGTACCACCATGTATAAAATCATGCGGGCAACGTCGCCTTTTTTTGAGTCGCGAGGTTCCCAAATCCAATCAGACGAGTGAGTTTTTGATTCGGTAGCTCCTGAATAAGAGCCTGAAGCGTCGGTATATTGTACATTTCCCCAACCAAAATTTCGATTGTTACGTGCCGAATTGGTTGAAACATCCTCGGCTGCAATATGGTGACAGTCGGTTCCAGGTCCTCTTGAAGTTCCAAAATCACCTCTTGACTTTGCCCAAACGTGTTCTCTATTCCATCCATCACCTTCGTTATATTCTGCTGCAGCATTCATTGAAAAGCCCGAATAAATACCAATTACATTGTCTGGATTATTTGGGTCTTTATCGGCTTCCTTTAGAATGTCATAGACGTCGGTAGCTGAAGAGGAGTAAGAATAAGTGGTATGTCCATCAATAATCCCGTTTAGTGCTGTTTTTAAAGCATCTCCTGTTAAACCATTGGCAGGATCGTAATAGCCAGCAGGAATTTGAGCCATTCCAACAACTTGGAAAAATAGTATATTAATAATAACAAAGTTTAAGGCTAACAATGCTTTTTTCGATTTTATTAAGATGGTTTTCATACTCTTAAAAATGAATTAATTGCTTAACAATACATTAATTAAGAGTTACCGTTCCGTTTTTGAACCTTGGGGATCTTTAATGTTGGACGCAAATGTAAATAAAATGTTTTGTAAAAAGAATGATCGATATTACATGTTTTAAATTAACCCCCATAATTCATGAGAAAAGAGATTCTGTTTGCGTAAAGTGTTGGTTTTGTTGTGTTTATTGCGCGTTTTGAGATTCAAATTCATAGCCTACTTTTGGGCTATTGTATAAATTAAGGTTCTAAAACCAACACGTTGACAATCAAGCATAAACAGCTTCTCAACATAGCGTAGCTGTCTCACGACCAGAGGGAGTAATAATTAAGTCCCGAACCTTTAGCTCATGCGAAGCATAATTTTTCGGGTTAAAGTCAAACTTAAGGGTTTTTAACTTCTCAAAACGATTTTATGCCTATTGGCGATGAAATGTATGGCTTGTTATTGAACGGTTTTCGCAAGTGGGTTTCTTAAAATCAACAATACAACATTAATATTTAATCACTACTGACAAATAAATGCCAGGTAGTTTTTTTATAATATTGATTAAAACCTAAATTGAGCGATTTGAATAAAATGAAAAGCGCTATACTTAGAGTTAACCCCGACCTAGAAATTGTTGGTTTTCACAATTTGAGTGAAATGAAAAATTTGAAAACCTTACAATAACTCAGTCGATTGAGCAGAATAGCGATAGCTAATCGCTCAATTTGGGTAAAAGCTTTTATTCCCCGCAGCTTGCTGCGAATAATTATCTGTTTGCTATTTTGATACCTCGTCAGCTTGCTGCGAGGTTATTCATTTGTGGAGTAAATAAATCGCAACTTGGGAATATTCCATTGTGTAATTCATTTAGTTTGCAAATAAGTAAGGCCTTTTTAGGTGATAATACTAGTTCATTTATTTCCATAATAATTAACCGTTAAAATAGTAATGTCATCAAACTGATCGGCAGTATTAATATAGCTATTTACCTCATTTAACAGCTTCTCATTAATCTGTCCCGAAGTTAAATTTGGCTCCAACGATTCTAAAATGTCAATACTCGGTTGTATGGTTCTTCTTTCTCCGGCTGGGTTCTTAGCGTCTTCTAATCCATCAGAATACAATATAATAGAATCACCTGGTTGAATATTAAATTGGTATTGCTTATAAGGGAAAGAAGCATCTACACAAATTGGAAGTCCTGTTATTTTCTCAAACACCTCAACTTTTTTACCTTCTCTTAAAATTAGTGGTCGCTCATGTCCACCATCAACGTAATTTACCTCACCCGTTTTTAAATTCAAAACACAAACAAAAATTGTAACAAACATTAAGGCATCATTGTCTTGTGATAATACTCTGTTAATTTTCATTATCTCATCAACCATATTCGGATTGTTAACTCCCGAAAAATTAGTTTTTATAAGTGACTTTGTAATAGCCATAAATAGTGCTGCTGAAATACCCTTATCAGATACATCGCCCACCATAAAAAACAAATGATCATCATCAAGTAAAAAATAATCATATAAATCGCCACCTACTGTTTTGGCTGGTTGCACCACTCCATGCAAATCAAAATCTGTCCTGTCAGGAAATGCCGGATACTTTTTTGGCAACATCGATTGCTGTATATCATTAGCTATTGATAAATCTTTTTGAATGGAGACTAGATTATCTCTATCGCGTTGAAATTTCTTTAGAAGCTCAATTTCATCAATGGTTTTTTTTATGGTTATTTCCATATCATCAAAATTAATGGGCTTTGTAATAAAATCAAAAGCCCCACGATTCATGGCCGTGCGAATGTTATCCATATCGCCATAAGCTGACACCATTACCGTTTTTATTTCATGATTTTTACGTTCTTTAAGCTTAGATAAAAAAGTTAAGCCATCCATTTCAGGCATATTAATATCTGAAAGAACTAAACATATTTCAGGATGCTGATCAAGCTGCTCTAATGCATGTAATCCATTTTGAGCAAATACAAAACTATATTCATTGTTGCGTATATTTTTTCTAAATTTCTGCTTAATAAGCATCTCCATATCTAGCTCATCATCAATACATAATATCGCGATTGTATTTTCCATAATATATTATATTTAATGGTGTTTTTATTATCAATTTAAAGGTTAAAACCCTGTAATTTCATTGCAGTTACTTTAGTTTAGCTTTGCTTGTCCTTTGTCCTCGGTTCTATAAATATATTGTTTTTGAATATCGAACAAGGATTAACGATTTAAGATTTAAGAAGTTGAAAGATTATTCTTTCTTTTTGTTTAATCCATCTGAATTCAACATTCGTTAATCGGTGTTCATTATTCATTTTTTAGTTTAAGGAATTTCATTCCGATGTTTATTAAAACTATGGATTTTCAATCCATAGTGGTTTATTTATAAGTTTATAAAGGTAAGTTAATTACAAATTCGGTATATTCATTTTCTTTCGATAATATTTGAATTTTACCTTTGTGTACTTTTGTAATAATATCGTAACTTAACGAAAGCCCGAGTCCAGTTCCCTGTCCAGCTGGTTTAGTTGTAAAAAAAGGAGTAAACAATTTTTCAATTACATTTTTTGGTATACCTGTACCGTTGTCCTTTATTCTTATCTCAACTGTGCCACCTTGTTTTTTAGTGCTAATGCTAATTTCCGGAGAAAAAGAATCCTTTAATACCTTCTTTTTCTCATTAAGTGCATAACATGCATTATTAATAATATTAATTATAACCCTGCTTATTTCTTGCGCTCCAATATTTATCATGCCAATAGTAGCATCGTAATCGGTTTTAATGGCAACATTAAAATCACTATCGTTTGCTCTTACTCCTTGATAAGCCAACTTTGTAAATTCATCAATCAATTGGTTTATGTTTGTGGGTGCAAATACGGTTTCCTGATTATCGTTAATTTGAGCTAACATTGTAGTAATAATGCGCTGTGCTCGTTCGCCATTTTCAAGTATTTTTTGTAAATTAGTATCAAGCATCGAACCTATATCTAACAATTCATTTACAGAATCGGCGTTAGCAATATCGCCTAAATCCTTCATCATATCCTTCATCTCTTCAGAAAGATCTTGGCTCAACTTTGTAAAATTAATGATGAAATTTAATGGATTCTTTATCTCATGGAAAATACCGGCTGACAACTTACCTATTTGAGCCAATTGATCCGATTGTATAAATTTCGCTTTTAAAACATTAAGCTCATCGGTAAGCAACATAACCTTTTCTTCTGATTCCGAGTGATTTTTATATTCTATTCCCATAATTCTAATCTTTAATAAGCTTTTAGAGCTCCTTTTTATTAGGTATAATAATGGTAAATGCTGTGTATTCACCTTCTTGCGAATCCACCTCTATTGTTCCTTTATGCGATTTTACAATATCCATACTCATGTATAGGCCTAAACCTGTTCCTTTTGCTGTAGGCTTTGTGGTGAAAAATGGCGAAAACAATTGCTCCTGTTCTTTTTGAGGAATACCACTGCCATTATCCATTATTTTAATTTCAAAAGTTTCATTAGTAAAATATGTAGATACCATAATTTCAGGTTGGTATAGTTCTACTTTCTTGGCTTTCTCTTCCACAACAAAACAAGCATTCTCAAAGGTATTTCGAATTACCATTCCTAATTCATAGGGTAAAACCAACACCTTCTCGCTCTTAGCATCAGGTTTTTTAATAATTGTAGCTTCAAAGTTTTTATTTTCGGCTTTATATGCTTTTAACGATATCTCTATATTATTTTCAACCAATGCATTTATATCGGTAAGAACAAAAATAGTTGATCGCTCTTTTAAAAGTTTCTCCATCCCTTTAACAATGCGCGATGCGGAATTACCATGTTCATTGATTTTGCTAACATTAGCTTTTACTATAGCTAATAAATCAAGCACATCATCGTAGGTGTCAACTTCAATTTTTCCATCAAGAGGCTCTATAACTTCTTTTATTTCATCCGACAAATCAGAGGTAAGCAGCGAGAAATTATTAATATAATTTAGCGGATTTAATATTCTATCGACAATACCTTTAGTAAGTTGTCCTATAGATGCCATTTTTTCTTGTTGAATCAATTGTTCTTGTGTGTTTTTTAAATTTTCAAGTGTATTCTCTAAATCTTCAAGAATATTTGTTTTAATAAAAGCCGATATCACATGTTCTTTCAGATTATTCAACAAGCTAAAATCATTAAGAGAAAACATTTGCTTTTTGTACACATTTTCCAAAATCAGAAATCCTTCCACTTCTTTTTCTACCACAACCATCATTATCATTATTGATTTTGCTTTCTCGAGCTTTTCAAAAATCAAATTACTCTGCTTAATATTCAGTTTCTTTATATCAAAAATATGCTCATGTAATTCTTCGGCCGAACTTAAATAATAATCTTCTATCTGCGATAATGAAAGCTGCATGTCTGAAACCTTAGATATATCCCAACCAAACGCAGCTTTAAATGAAAACATATTGGTTGCTTTATTTTTAACAATCATCGTTGCTTTTTCAACCCCTCTAATTACCCTTATTCGTTCAAGTATTGATTGAAGTAAACTAGAAAAACTCACCTCCGAGTTAATCGATTTTACAATTAAATTTATCTTTTCCAGTTCATCGTTTTTACTACTTAATTTTGCCGACTGACTCTCTAATTCTTCTTTCTGACATAAAATAACATTGGTTCGTTTTTCAATTAAGTCCTCCAAATTTCTTTTTTCTTGAACTAGTTTTTGTGAACGGATTTTAACAATAATTATTAAAACAGTTAACAATGCTATAACATAAAGTATAAATGCAACAATGGTTTGATACCATGGCTTTTTTATGCTGAATTCATATAAAGCTGGCTCTGATATAAACCCATAAATATTTTTTGCCTTTACTTTAAAAATATATTCTCCTGCTGGCAAGTTCGTATATTCTTTTTGGTATTTTGTACTCCATACCGACCAAATATTCTCATATCCTTCAAGTAAATACTGATATTTTACATCTTCGTTTATATTATACGATGGACTTGCATACTCAAAAACAAGTTTATTATGATTATAATCAAGCTCTGGGATCAAATTTATGGGCTGAATTAACGATGGGTAAGCATATTCATTATAATAGGTTCCTCCAAAAAGAAGCGAATCGTTTGAGGTATACACACTTCGAATAAGCACATTACATTGTTTATTTAAGCTATGCTCAATATTCTGATTATAACATATTGCCCCTTCAAATCCACCAAACCAAACTTTGGAGTCATTATCAATATATATTGTGGAAATTGTGGCATCTTTAATAGGTTTTAATACTATTCCAGCAAGTTTATCTTCACCAGCACTTGTACTTAATCGAATATTCTTTTCATCACCACTATTATTCCACACATTACCTTTTGCATCTTCAACCAACACCGAAAGCCAATTGTGACACAATAAACTATCGTTTAAAAACGATTCTAAAGGCACAAAATTATCACTAACACTATCGTAATGGTATAAGCCTTCCTGAGTGGTCACAATTATTTTATTGTTCACTTTACTTATATGGTTTCCAAATCGCGATGGCAAACCTTTAGTATCGTCATAATAAAATGGCTTTGCTGTATTATTTGGATTTACACACACAACACCTCGGGTAGAAATAATCATCCACAATTTGCCATTTTCATCTTCCTCTATTTCTGTTATTTCATTCGTTATTTCAGATATTTTTTTTGTACAAATCCATTTACCATGCTGCTTATTTAGCTTTTTAAGCCCATACTGATGTCCTACATATATTACTGACTCATTAAACTTCGATTTGCAAAATGCAAAAGAAAAACCACTCTCAACCAAGTCAACTTTTTGAGAATTACTTACCAAATAAACACCTTTACTAGTGGCTACTAAAATTTTATCTTTATCCGATATTATGGACCAACATGATGACTGTATGAATGGATTAAGAGAAAAGGCATCTTTTACTTTATCATAAGTATACAAGCCCTCATTTGTTGAAAAATACAAGATTCCATTATTGCGCAACACTTGTTTTACCGTTCCGCGAATTCCCTTACTTTCATTAAAAAAAGATAATTGTGAAGGAACTGTTAGCTGTGCAATTCCAGAATTAAGAGCTAACCATAAAGTTCCTGTATTATCAACATAAAGTGTATTTACATTATTGCTCAAAATACTTTTCGAAATAGTTTGCTTAATCGAAGCATCTCTATTTACCAAAACAACACCAGAACGTTCGGTTCCCAAAGCTATTGTACCATCGGCAAGTATTTCAGCCGATGAGATTATATTTTTTTTAAGATAATCAATGGTTGATGAATGAATTTGAGTAATACTCGAATCATTATATAATAAAATACCATTATTTGCTGTGCATATTAAAATTCGGTTCTTCTCAAAAGTGAGCATATTCTTGATATCCATATTTGCAAAATCACTATTATTTGCAAACAGACTATAAACTTTTGTATTAACATAAAATTGTAAACCTTTGCTATATTCATGAAAATACAGCTTGTTATTAATATAAAATGCTGATTTTATTTGTGATTTTTGTATAATTACTTTTAACATTGAACCATTCCAAAGTAATATGGACGATTCTGTTACAAAAAACACACCTTGATTAGTGGCAATAACAGTAATAACTTTTTGGAATCTTTGTAAAGAAACATCAAGTGAATCTAATAAACTTTCATATTGCAATGTGCCATATTCATTTGGCGATAAATAACCTATTTCACCACGACCACCAACATATATTCTACCTAGCGAATCAATAGCCAATGAAGTTACCTGAGAAATATTATCTGTTTGAATCGTTCGCCATTGTTGCCCATCAAATTCTAGCACTCCGGCAAAGTTGGCAAAATACATTAATCCTCTTAAATCTTGAACAATGTCAAAATTTTGAGCATGAGCCATATATTCTGATGGATAATAGTTTTTAATATACGGTAATCCAACATCTTGATTCTGCCCAATAGCATGCGGCGGCAATGAGATAAAAATGAGAATCACTATTATTAACAATGAATTAGTTATATGTAGTGGTTTAATATTCATTTCAATTAAAAAAATTATGCAATATTGCTTAATATATTAATTACCTCTTTTGTATATTCGCGATCATCTAACATAGCCTCATATAATTTCTCAGGGCTTAACTCTAACAGTATTGTTTGTTTTGCGACCTTAAGCATTATCTCTTTTTCCAAATCAAAAGCTATTTTCCAAAATACTTCATTACTTTCCAAAACACCTATCTTCTCTTCATTTGAATATATATTAAGCTCTCCCTCAACAATTAAATAAATCGATTCTAAAACCAATTTGTTAGGGAACATACAATCACCTATGCTTAGCCTTATTTCTTTTGAACTCTGCACCATTTTAGTGAGTTCACATTTATGTATAGAGTTAAACAAAGCATTCTTCTTTAACAAAAGTACTTTGTCATATAGTAATATCCCATCTTCATTATCGTCATATATACTGTTTCCACTTAAAGTAGATAGGTTTGTATTTATCTCTTTAAGGCGCTTCGATTTTTTTTGTTTTAAGTAGGCCTTCGAAATTTGATTAAGAATAGGATTTGGATTAAAAACATGCGCCAACAAAACCGAATCATTATCGGGGAAATTCTTCAAAAGAACTAATGAACAGACTTTTATCCACACATTTACTTTTAAATAATCCTTATTTATGATGTCAACTAAACGATTATAAACCGTCATTTTTTGCTGAGGAAAACGTTCGCCATATAAACGTAAAGTATCGGTTAACGACGAATTAGTAATAAGTGGTAAAAACAACTCTTTTATATCAGACGAAACGCTTAAATCAAGAATTTCGGTGGCAAAAACTTTTGACTCCTTTGTTCCACTTTTAAAAATTTTTCTGATATACAAAATAGTACTTGAATCATATAATATAGACAATAACAAAAAAACATTTTCTTTTTTTTGTGCAAATTCAAAATTCAATTCTTCTACCAAATTTTTAGTGCTATTATCTTTCTTTATATCTAAAATTGCTGCAATAATCCATACGGTTATCGCAATTTCCTCTTCAATAACTCCTTTTATTAAACTCGTTAAAGTATTTTTTTCATAATACCCACGTTTACTTAATGCTACAAATATTTTCTGTCGTATGGCCTCATCAGGATACTGGATATTCGATTTCAAAAACCTTAAAGCCCTTTCTCCATATATACCTGAACATATCGCAATTATTTTCAATTTTATATGATTAGGAGTTGACAATTTATTGAAACACTTAGTAAGTTCAGGTAAAATTGGATCTCCAATAACTCTTATTGCGCACATGGCTGCACTTGAATAAGTCTTGTAAAAAAGGTTATTAATAAGGTGAGGCCACAATTCAACTTTACCCACAACACCCGATGTAATAATAGCTGCTTTCCTAACTTTGGTATTATCATCTTGTAATAATTCACATAATAATTTAACACTTCCGTATCTAACAGAATAAAGCAATAAATTTGCAGCAAGTATTCTATCATCAGGGTTCGATGAGTAGGTTAACTCTGCAAGCTTATCAATATCCATTTTTTGTGAATTATCTAAAACACTAAGCGTATCTTCAAACAAGTCCTTATTTTCTAGTTTTATTCCAGAATGCAGGTACTTGCATATTAGTCGCCTAGCCGACAATACACTTTTATCCTTAATTTTAGCCAATATCTGACCCTGAAACTTATTATTTGCTGAAACTAAATTTTTCCGCAAAAACGAATTTGTTTTATGGGGTTCAATCTGATCTAATAAATTCAAAAGAAGATTAAAATTTGGTTTGATTTTTTCCTCCATCATTTTACAGAACAGAAAAATATTTGATTCTTTTTCCTCAAAATAATCTTTTTCCTTTTCATGCGATTTTAATGTGTCGATTAATGTTTTCCTATATTCTAAATATAAGTTATACGATAAGCACATCCACAATACCAAAACGCAAATAAATATATAATTGTAATGTACTACAGTTAATGACGATATACTTGCAAATAAAATCAAAGTTGCTCCAACTATAATATTTCCAATCGATTTAGATACCCCTTCAACTCTACCCTGAAAAACAAGTCGCTCGCTAACTGGAATGAGCTGAAATAAAATTTGATACGATGGGTCTAAAAAAGAGGTTCGGAATACTCGGGCAAATAACTTATTTATAACTATAAAAGAAAAAAACAAGGCAGTTGCACCATAAAAAGTTCCATAAACCGCTGTAAGAATAGTAAATGCAGTTAAAGTTATAGGCAGAATTAACAAACCAAACAACATGCCATATTTACTGATGAATCGTCCGGAAATAAAAGATTTCAGAACAAACTCTACCACTGCCATTATTCCAAAAAACACACTCAAAAAGCTACTTATTATATCTTGAGTTGCAAATTGAATTTTCGTTTGATTAAGAAAAATATAATCGACAAAATAGGCGGCAAAAAGAGGAAAAATAGCTAGTATTATCAAATAAGCATAATATTTGTTTTGCATAATTGCAGCTATACTTTTCTTTTCCCCAGTAGCTTGCAATGCTAATGGTTTTTTTATACTCCCCCTTGAACCAATAGAAACCGAAAGTAATTTGCTATACTTGGAAACAATTACAATTAAAAAGCATAAACTAAAAAAATAACCGATAACAATTAAAAACAATAAGTCTTTGGTTTCAATATATCTTAATATGAAAGGAATCATAAAAAAGGTTAATGTTTTAGATAATATTTCGCCCGAACTTATTAGGCCAAACAAGCGTTTTCCTTGTAATAGGTTAAAAATTTTTGATGCAATACCCCAAAAACCTGTAGCTGAGAAAAAAATGAATGCATTTATCCAAACAAATAATAGAAAAACAAAAAGTTTTATTTCGAAGAAATAACACCCTACAACTAAAAAGGATAAACTAATAAAAAGGAATAATGAAGCTAAAAGCAATAGATTCGAATATTTTATTTTTCGCTCTAAGCTATGATAAAATACCCAAAGAATATAACTTAGCAACCCGCCTCCCATATAAGCATAGGGTAGCATTCTTACATTAAAATTACTTAAAAACAACGATGTAGCTGTTGTATACAAAAAAGCATAAGATATACCTGTAAAAAAAGATAATGTAAAAAGAAGAAATACGTGCCTCCCTTCACCTTTTTTAATATTCAATACTTTAAGTATAAATGTATTTCGCATCATTGTTTATTCTATAAATGCAACATTTTAAAACCAAGTAACACCCCGGGTAACTCTGGTGTCTTTCCGAATATTCCATAATCTTTAAATCCTTGTTCCTCCAACACTTCAAACCTCGACACTACAGGCTCTGCAATAATTGTCTTAAGTTCCTTGTTTTCTTTAGCAGTCATAATCCTAATTTCGTCTAATGGTTTCGACAAACCGTTTTTTCTAAAATCAGGGTGCACCACTAAACGATTAATTGAAGCAATGGGTAATTTCAGTTCAGCCATTGCCTTCTTCGGTATTTTATCATACCAAGGTATCGATTCCAATGTAAAATGAATACTAAGCCTTCCTGAGGCTACTATTTTATCTTCATATTTTATTATCCAACAATCTGAGCTTTTATCTAATTCATCAATCCAATAACCTTTTGCGAAAAAATCCTTATTAATACCTTCAACATCTTTCCATGCCATATAACGTAAGCGACCTATCTCATCTCTATGCTCAGGATAATTTACCTTAATTAAGGTATAGTCGTTTTTTGCTTTATCATATTCTGGATATTCCATAAGCTCAATATTTATATATAAGTTTTATCGAATAAGTTCGCCCTGCCTGAGGTATAACTGGCGCAAAAGGCTCGGTTGCTGTTCTCACTCCGGGGTCAAGATACTGGGTATTAAAAATATTTTGAACTCCCAACTGAACCCTTAAGCCCTTAAAAACTTCCTCATACCCAATCATTAAATGAAGGATAACATATGGATCAATACTTGTATTTTCATTCAAACTGCCGGAAGTACCCTCACCAGTAAGCCTCTCGCCTACAAAGTTTGATCGGACATTGATATTAAGCTTTTTAAAATAGAAAGCATTTATACCTGCATTAATATGATGCGATGCAATATCACTAATTCTTAAATCTGTTTCCTTATCGGTAGGATTTAAAAATGTGTAATTCGCCCAAAAATGATAATTTGAAATATTAAACTTTAAATTCGATTGCAATCCATAAATTGTTTGTTCTCCAATTGCTTGAAATTGTCCGGTTGTTGTTCCATTTTCCAATTCAACATCAGCAAGTCCTACTACATTGCTATATAATGAATAAAATGTGGAAACATCAAACGATAAGTATTTATTTGTTTTCCAAAATGTTGACACCTCAATATTTTGTGCTTTTTCTGGCTCAAGGGTTGGATTCGAGATGTCTCTTCCAGCCACTGTTCCATATTTTTCGAGATAAGAAGCATCTTTAAATGCTGTAGCATAAATAGTTTTAATTATAAAATCACCTTGACTATACACTATTGCTAAGCGCGGATTAAATACCGTACCATACCCGCCATTTTGTCGAATCTTATTGTAATCAAGCCTTCCGCCTAAAATAAAATTAAAGTTTTCTACCTTAGCTTTAAGCTGTGTATAAACACCCAAATCAAACGACCTAAAATGGTCTGTTCCAAAAATATTTCCACTTATGGTACCCGTCTCATCTGGATTAACTTCTGTCGATTTTAAATAGTCGCCTTGAATAAGCCCACTTCTAAACTCAATTCCCGATAATATATCGAGCCAGCTTAAAGGAGTCCAATTAATTTTTGTTTCGTTTCGAATCTGGTTCGATGTTCGATAATAATATTTGGTTGTTAAAACAGGTTCTTTATCTATTGCCAATTCAAGAAATGAATATCCGTTAAAGTACCCATTAAATGTTTCATAGTTAGTATTGCCATTAACAGTATGTAATCGATACGAAGTAATATTTGATATAAATAAGCTGTCATTTAACTGTTTTTCATAATTTACATAAAAACAACTATTCCAATTTACCCATCGCATATAGTTTTGTCTAAACAAAAAACTTTTATCGGAATACCAGGCTGCCGAACCTTCATCTGACCTCCACGATTCAATTGCAAAGGTAAAATTGCTTAATTGCATTTTACCTTTCAAATACCAGTCTTCTTGAGATGGATCCATCTTTACCCTATTTTTACCAGGATTCGGATTAAGCGCCATATTATCAAAGCTATAGGCTCTACTTTTGCCTTCCTCTGTTAATAAAATATCAGTTGCATCACCAGTGGAATTATAATTAATTTGATAAAGATTATTTGCCGGAAGCGTATCAATTCTAGTATTGTTAATGTAATCTTCGGCAACAAAGTTTCCTTTATCATTTACACCCGTAATATTCATAACACTGTAATAATCAATATTGTCCTGATTAAAATCCCATGAATCAAACGATGTAAGATCCATTCCATTTGTATTATAATACCTGCCTGTTAGCGAAAAAGATATTTTCTTTTTCTTTATACCAATAACAGCATCAATATATTTAGTGTTCATTGAACTGTATGCCGAGTTGAGGTTTATTCCAATATCTCTTTTTTCACAGATATCCTCATTCAATTTTGTAACAATATTCACAACGCCAACAAAAGCGTTCGCTCCATACATAGTAGATGATGGCCCATAAATTATCTCTACCCTTTTTATATTTGAAAGAGGATACTGACGCGAAATAGGTGCATTATCCGAAGTAAGGTCATTTTGTTCCACACCATCAATTAATAAAATAGTTCTATCTGTCAAAACCGACCGATACCCTCTCTGATAAAGGTTTGAATAATTTGCTCCTCGTCCTTTTGATATTTCAAACCCTGGTATATCATGAAATATCTCCTCAATATCATGATAACCTCTATCTATTATTTCCTGTTCGGTAATTATTAAAACGGTTGCCGGAGCCTCAAGAACATTTTCTGCTTTTTTTGAAACCGATGTTATTATCTGCTTTTGTTCTATCTTTTTCAAATTATTAATAATCTCAATAAACTTAGGAGGATCAAATAAATCGGGTTCAAAATATGGTTTTATTTTAAGAAGGTTTTCCGATGCTTTAATACAAGCACTAAGTGAATCGATGGCTAAATTTGATATGGCTATCAACTTATAGGCTTTTTCCTTTTGCAGAATATTAAAACCATCAATAATACAGGGCATCAAATAAGTTTCAATCTCTTGAAATAAGCCAATATCATATTTCTTTTGCGCATTATTAATTTTCTCATCGCCACAATCTTGTCCATTAACCAACACGTTCATAAAAATGAACAGTAGCAGTACAATTATATTATGATATGTTTTTTTTATGCTAAGCAATTTTATATATTTTTATTATTTCGGACATGTTTCTTGATATATAATATCATTTCCCACAAATGTTTCCCATTCGGTTTTAGTCAAATTTCTACTTGATTTCTCACATACTTTTGAATATAATATTTGGGCATTTACTTGCGATAGTATTATTTTCTTATCATTACTACATGATGCTAAAATGTTACCCCTGTCATTAAATGAAATATCCATCACCCAAGATTCATGATCTGAAATTATAATAGGAATTTGTTTCGCTTTGGATGTATCCCAAATTCGAATGGTGTTATCATAACTAGAACTAGCTAAAAAATCATTCTTCTTACAAAATACTAGAGCTGTAATCGATGATTTATGATCAGAAAACACATAGTCATCGCTCTGTTCCCCCATAGTGCGAACTATTATTACTCCGCTTTGTTCGCCCATAGCAAGCTTATCACCTTTATAGTTTAAGGCTAACGAGGTTATTGATTTTTCTGTATTAATTTTTACTGATTTACTATTCAATTGTGCCGTTGAAAAAACAAGAATTTCACCCAATTCATCAACACATGCAAAGCTTGTCATATCACCACTAACAGCTATGCTCAATACTGCGCTATTCATTTGCTTTTCAAAAACAGGTTGCAAATTATTCTGCACATTCCACACTCTAATATATTTATCGGCTCCTACACTAACAAAAAGGTTATCAGTAATAAACCTTATGCCTTTAATTACACCTGAATGAGCCGCAAAAATTGTCGGATTGGTTTTTGCATTTATCTTATTCCAAAATAGAACTTTCCCATTTTCAAATCCTGACAATAGTTTATCATTGTAATTGTCTATCGACCGGATTTCGCCATATATACCATCGGTAATAAGCGAAATAGATTGCTTTTCATCGGCAATATTCCAAAGCAATAATTTACCATCATCATCTCCCGATATTAGCTGCTTTCCATCATTCAAAAAATCTACTGCCCGAAAAGCATTATTTCCTCTAAATACAGGTTTATCATCAACTGCAATGGATAATGCATTAAAAATATCAGGGTCATGAAGATTCCCATTATTTTCAGAATTAAATTTATAGGCCTGACCAGCCAATAAAATAGCGAGCTCAGCATCCTTATTTTTAACTCTTTGAGATTCTATTGCCATTGATCGGGCAATTGCTAATAATCTAAGTCTTTTAGTATTCATCTCCGATTCTATAGCTTTTTTCTGAGCTGTCAATGCCTCTGCTTCTTTCTTTATTGCAATTTCTTCTGCTATTTTTGCCTCCTCCACTTTCTTTACTGCAACAGCTTTTGATAAAAGTGCACGAGCTTCAGATATTTTAGCTTTTTTCTCGCTGGCTTTAGCTATATGATGTTGTTCAACGGCATACAACTTATGTTCTTCAATTATCTGCTTTTGTTGTTCAGCAATTTCTTGTTGTTGTTCCGCAATTCTTTTAAGGGCAACTGCATCCTTTCTTTGCTTCTCTGCCTTTTTTATCTCTTCTTTAGCAATATTGGCTTGCTGCAGTGCAATATGTTCGCTTGTTTCTGATTCAAATCGAAGATTTAATGATATAACTAAGAGAAGTAGAGAAACTAAGGATGCTATACTTAAAAATACGACAACCAATTTGGCTCTATTTAACTCCTTCTTTTGCTTGGTTTCTTTTTTACTGATTTCAATATCCGATTGGGTTTTACTATAGTTTAGAAACTCCATAGCTCTCTCAAAGCCGTAATCATATTGGTCGGCCCAAAAGGTATTAGGCTTGTTCATTTGCTGCCATTTTACAGCAATTTCCAATTCAGGGTTGATCCAAAGCGTAGCTTTACCTTGTTGATATAATTCGGCTGATTTTGATAAGCGTAAATATAATTCGGCTGATTTTGCTTCTTCTTCAACCCACGTTTTAAGGCGAACCCAAACTCGCATTATGCTTTCATGCGAAATATCAATAATTGTATCCTCATAAATAGGAACATAAATGGCGGGCATTAAAAATGCTATTTCTGGTGCTCTGAACTGATCTATAACATCCAACAAGTCGCTTTCCGAACAATCTATAAGATTTTGAATATATCCAAAACTTGTTGGTCTTCTTAAACCTGTTTCATTAGTTCCTAAAAGCGTTAATGTTTTAAATAAGAGTTCTGCAATATCTCTTTTTTTATTGCTTCCTAAATTTTCATATACCTCTTCAGCATGAATTGAAAGAGCCATTGAGATAGTTCCTATTTCCTCATAATGGACAACATCCAATAATTGATCTTCTGTTTTGTTTTTTATCCAAAAATTCCAAGCTCGCATTAAAGTATGTTGCATTATCGGAAGTTGGTCGGTTCTATTTTTAAGATCGGATAATAATCGTTTAACAAGATCTAAGCTAATACCTTTGCCTTTTTCTTTTATCGGCTTAACAATAGCATCTTCAAGCGATAGTTCTGACATTTTAGGCAAAAAATAATGACCATTATTTATGGCCTCTATTAATCCGGGTATCTGGGTGCACTTATCTAAAAAGTCTGATCGCATTGTAAAAATTACATAGATAGGAATATCCCCGGCTTTAGGGTTTATGCCGTCTAAAAATAAATTAACAAACTTTTGTGATTCATCTAGTGAGTCATTTTTGTTGTGTTCTTTTTTAAATCTGAAGATCTCTTCAAATTGGTCAACAACAATAAGCCATGCCCCATTGGTTAGTTTCTGATAAGCCTCATATAATGGATTGCTACTTTTGTGAAAGATAGTTTCAGCTTCTTCAATTTCAATTATTTCCGATCCATTAAGGGTTGCCAACTTATTGTGTGTAATGGTATACTCCAAGGCCAAGGAACTAATAGGATTGTCGCTAGGCTTAAGCATAGTAATTGCCCAATTAGTATGATTTTTTATATTACCATTTAGAATTGCCGGAATAAGCCCTGCCTTAATCAATGACGATTTACCACTACCTGAAAATCCAATAAGTGCAAGAAAATGAGTATTAACTAAAACCGACAACGCTTCATGAATTTGCTTTTTACGACCAAAGAATAAGTTTGATTCATAAGTCTCAAAACTTCGTATCCCAAGAAAAGGATTATCATTTATCCTAAATTGATCCATTATAAAGCAATGAATTATTTTTTATTTACCACGAAAATATTATTGTTCTTTCCTTCAATGAATTCATATTTAAACTCATCAACACTTTGTTTAGCTATCATTATTCCTAAGCCTCCAATGGGTCTATCTTCCAGAGGGGTGTTTAATAACTCTTCACTCGGAAGATTTTGATCAATGGGATTATAAGGTACGGCACCATCTACAAGTCGCACAATAAGCTGTTTTTCATGTAATTCTATGAGCATATTAAAAGTACCTTTTTTTATGCCTTTTTCTATGTATCCATGGTTAATTATGTTTGTTGCTATTTCGTCTACTGCAAGTGTAAGATTATATATCTCTTTTTTGCTATAACCATGTTCATTGCCTTTTTGAGAAATCAAATTCCTGATTTCTTCAAGTACTTCAAGCGAAGCGTTAAATGTATATGTGTGAATTTGGCTTCCCATTTATTTAGGATATTTATCTACAATATGTACACTATGTATAAATCCGGTCATCTGTAAAGTGTCAATTATTTGATCTTGCGGACTTACAAGGAAAATATTTACTGCTGAACCTAATTTTTGTTTGGCAAAAATTATCATTCTTAATCCTGCCGAAGCCATAAAACTTAATTCACTTACTCGCAGCACAAGATCCTTAATTGGTTGTCCAATAAGCTTTTGAATTTCTTCTTGAAATACCGAAGCCGAAGCTGAATCTAACGACCCTTTTAAAGTTACTGTTGCAATATTATCTGTGATTTCTGAAACTACCGTAAAATCCATAATTTTTATTTTATAGGTTTAATTAAATATGTTTTTTTGAAAAATCCCTTAAAATATTATCTACCAACTAAAATTATTATCGCCCTAGGCCCAACTGTGCAAGAGTATTGATCGTCCATCAATTGCTCATTGTTTATTTGATGAAAATCATAAGGCGATGGCATATCTGTATTAACTGAAACATACCATTTTTTGCCATCTGGCAATTGTGGTAATTCAAAAGGTAAAGCATCCCAATACATGTTTATAGCCATGTATATAGTATCATCAATTTCGCTACCATTTTTAGCATGTCCTCCATCAAGCATAAAGGCAAATACCCTGTTTGAATTAGACCAATCAGCATTCCATGCTTGAACACCATGGAATGAAATATCAGAAAAACCGGTACCCTTATAATCAGTGTTACTATAGTGCTCTTTATTTCTTAAAACAGGATGATTACGCCTAAAATTAATAATATGCTTTGCAAAATGATATATATCTGCATTCTTATCAATCAAATCCCAATTCAACCAATTTAGTTCATTATCATGACAATATGTATTATTGTTTCCATATTTAGTTCTACCCATCTCGTCACCCATAAGTATCATTGGAACACCCTGACTTAACATTAAAATACTTAAAGCATTCTTAATTTGGCGATGCCTTAAAATGTTAATTCCTTCATCATCAGTTTCCCCTTCGCAACCACAATTCCAGCTGAAGTTATCGTTATTTCCATCATTATTATTCTCACCATTTGCATCATTATGTTTTTCGTTATAAGCAAATAGGTCATAAAGGGTAAATCCATCATGACAAGTAATGAAATTTATACCGGCTGTTGTACCTCTTGTTAAATAAAGATCGGGTGAACCCTGTATGCGTTGAGATAATTCTCCAATCATATTCTCTTCACCTTTTAGCACACGTCTTATTGTATCGCGATATTTGCCGTTCCACTCAGCCCAACGTCCATAAGCCGGAAAAGAACCAACCTGATATAATCCACCGGCATCCCAAGCTTCGGCAATAAGCTTGCATTTACCTAAAACCGGATCATAAGCTAATGATTCTAATAAAGGAGGATTGTTCAATGGACTACCATCTTGTGCTCGTCCTAAAATTGCAGCAAGGTCAAATCTAAATCCATCAATATGATACTCCGAAGCCCAATAGCGTAAACAGTCTAAAACCATATTTCGTACAACCGGATGGTTGCAATTTAAGGTATTACCGGTACCTGAGAAATTATAATAATAGCCTTCGGGAGTAAGCATATAATATGTTTTATTATCAATGCCTTTAAACGAAATAGTTGGTCCGCGATGGTCACCTTCTGCGGTATGGTTAAAAACAACATCTAAAATTACTTCTATACCATGTTTGTGGAGTTCTTTTATGAGCGTTTTTAGCTCATCAACTTGCATTCCATATTTTCCGGTAGCAGCATAACCCGATTTGGGTGCAAAAAAGTTTAAGGTGCTGTAGCCCCAGTAATTTACTAAAAGCTCACCTGTTTCGGGATTCTTTTTGCTATGCTCATATTCATCAAACTCATAAACCGGCATAAGCTCAATACAATTAATACCCAGATCAAGTAGATATTGTATTTTCTCTCGAATACCTGCGAAAGTACCTTTGTTTTTTACTCCAGATGATGGATGTTTTGTAAAGCTTCGGACATGCGCTTCATATATAACCAGATCTTCGGTGGGCGTTTGTAAGGGCTTGTCCGTTTCCCAATCAAAGTCTTCAAAAACAAGCCTTGATCTATGTGGATACACGTTGTCCCAATTTGGAGGCGCTAACCATTCATCTCTTCCTCCAATTGCTTTTGCATAGGGATCAGATAAAACTTTACTCTTATCGAACCGATGCCCTTCTTCCGGATTAAATGGACCATCCATTCTATATCCATATTCTAAATTCTCAAAATCCAGATCGAAAACAATCATGGAATAAACATTTCCAATCATGAATTCTTGGGGAAATGGAATTTCAGCGAAAGGTTGGTCTGCATTTTTTTCAAACAATACTAATGTGCATGAAGATGCTGAACTGGAATAAATAGAAAAGTTAACTCCATTAGGAACCATTGTTGCGCCAAAGGGCAACACGCGTCCTCTACGATATTTAATACCCTCTAATTCATGGGTCGGGTAATAATCTATTCTTGTATCAAAATCGGCCATGGTTTTAAAATAATTTATGTGCAGAATCTATTGTTTCTGATATTTCAAAAAAGTTAATGAATCCAGTAATTGACATTACATCTGTTATTTCTTCGGAAACGCCTGCTAAAACAACTTTTCCATCTTTCGATTTAATGGCTCGATACACCATTAACAATACTCTTAAGCCAGCACTTGAAACAAAATCTACTTTAGAAAGATCCATAATAACATTTATATTATCTTGAATTGATTCGAGTATTTTCTGCTGCACTTCTGAGGCTGTTTTACTATCAATACTACCTTCTATCACAATAACTAAAATGTCGTTTTCTACTTTTACTTCAATTTGCATGATGCTTAATTTAAAAATTAATAAATCATTTATGACTCGTATTGCTGTCTAATTATCTAACTATTTTTTTAGAAGAAATATTAAATACTTAATTCCTAATAAATTATAAGGGAGTATCATATTTAATTTTTGCTTTACTGTTAATGAGCATTTAAACAAGTTTAATTTCACTTTAATCTAACCATGCTTTTGGTGAAATTTTAACACGTACCCTTACTTGCTTATTTGTTTTTGGTAGATTAACAATTAAATTATCTGCATCAAAATCAGCATATGGCTTATCATCAATAAAACACTCTTGAATAAACACACTTCCCTTTGGTAAAATATCAGGTGAAACTCTTAATTTATCATCCTCAAATGCATTAGGATACCGTTTAAAATAAAGATTTATAGGCTCTCTTTTTACAAGTAGGTTGGTGTAGACTGCTGCAAGATAACAAAGCTCCATACTATGATAACCGCTCATTGAATGGCTTCCTTTTAACCGCTCATTTCCTAGTAAATAGGGTATTCCATTGGCAAGGGTATTAAAATAAACGCCCCCATCATCATTATCTAAGAAAAAAGCATTGTAAAAAGCCGTAACTTCTTTTGCATGCTTGCTATATTCTTCATCTTTTAATACACCATTTAAAATTAAATATGCAAGTATAGCTTGCTCTTGCTGCCACCATGCTTTTCTGTCGTGCCATGCATATTGATGATGTTTTCCATCGGGTTTATAAACTCTATCAACCACATCGTACCAACCACCACGCTGACGATCGCAACCTACTTTAGGCATCTCTTCGGCAATTTTGCGAGCAAAACTCAAATATTCATCCTTAGGGGTTAATGACTGCATACGCATTAAATTCCATGCAATTTTTAAGTTATGACCTGCAACTGCTCTATTTTGCTGCCAACCCCATTCTTGGTCTTTGCTCCAATCTTCAAAGAATTTTTCCTGTACAAACGGACTGTTTATGTAATCAGGAAAAAATCTTGTAATTGTATCAAAAGTATATTCTAAAAATTTGGCATGTTCTTCTTTACCTGTTGCCAGATATAGATTAATAAGGTAGGCAGGTGCATGATCGCCAACTGAGTTCCAATTCTTTCGGGCTCTATTGTGTCCTAATGATTCAGCTCTGGGATCAAGTGTAATTGGATCGATGTGAGAGAAATAGCCTTCTCCTTTTTTGTCTTTGAAAAATTTTTCAAACAAATCCAAGGTTCGATCAATATCGCTCATAATTTTTTTATCGCCAGTAATTCTCATTGTTTGAGTTGGTCCGGCAAGCGCATATATTTGCTCATACATTGGCAAGGCATCATAATCATCCCCAAATTCGGAGGTAAGTAATTTAGTCTCTTTTTCACCTTCAACTTTTACACCATGATACCAATATACAATATTCTCGTCTTGATCATAAAAGCGCATATGCTCACGCAAATATTCCGTACCTTTTTCAGCGCCTTCTAAAAATTCATCTTTACCTGTAAGTAAATATGCCGAAGCAAAGCCAAAAACTAAGCGCGATATGGTATCAGTCTCTTGAAGATAATCTCCCTTTTTCTCGCCGCTCAATTGTAGTACTGTTCGGTAATTTTTAAAATCAATCTTTTCTTTAGGATGATTAAACTGCCAAGCTAAATAGCTTTGCGCTATCGAGTCTATTTGATTAATCCACCAATTGGGTTCCTCAAAACGATAAACTCCCGGAGATTCACCCGGAAAAATTAATTGTTGAGCTTCAAATACTGGTATATTTTTACCATCTGAATTCTCAGCACCCAAAGTGTCACATTTTGCATCTCCCGGATAAAAAGTACCATAGGCAAATACCATTTGGCGAGGCAATGACAATAAATGATTTATTTTACCGGTTGCATCCTGATAGGGTTCACCTAAATTCCTTACAAATCGAGCAAAAGTATTATCCGTTAAGTAAATCTTAAAGGCCTTTTCATCCGATGTCAATAGTGTAAACCAATGTTGTTTTAAATTAAAATCGGTAATATACCCTGTAATGGTATCTGAGAAAGTAAAATTAATTTCCATGATTTATCTATTAATTAAAAATTAAAAATATTCTTAATGTCTTGTTTTTTAATCTTTATAGCCTTCTGCTAATTCAATAATATTTCCTTCTGGATCCTTTATCCAAACGGCTTTCCATCCTGGAATATAGCGATCAAGTAAAATAGGACCTTGAGTAATAATAGCATCTTCTCCCATTTCGCAAAGCTTGTCGTTAATGCTATTAACGTTGAATGCAATATGTCTCCATCCTGGATAATGGCATCCATCACCTCCTGCATGCGGAAAAGGACGTTCCTCGTCCATAGAGAAAAGTTCGAAGCAAAAACCATTTTCGTCTTTAATAAAAACTATCTCTTTTTCTCCTTCTAAACGAATTGATTTGACCCTTTTGAACCCAAAATATTTTTTGTAAAAATCTTCAAATTTTTGAGGATATTTACAAGTTACACCGATATGAAGGAAAGATGTCGTAATCATTATTTTTTATTAAATATTCATAGTATAATTTATTTTGCACTTTTTACTAAACGCATGCCTGTTCGCCAATTGCTGTATTCGAATGAAGGATCGGTAACTGAAGTCAGTACCTGTTTTTTGCTAAAAAATCGAAAGGTTGTTCGCGTGAAAACTGGATAATTTCCCCATGAACCACCCCTCAAAGTATGGCAATTAACCACTCCTTTATCGCCTAGGGCAGAAGGTCCCATAGCGTTATCGCATTCATCTTCATTTTCAGCACAATAAGAATAATAATCGGGAGAATACCAATCCCAACACCACTCCCATACATTTCCAGACATATCATATATACCTAGTGCATTGGGAGATTTTTGCCCTACAAGATGTGAAGACCCGTTTTTACTCATATCATAATTTTGTTTTACCCAACCAGATGTAAGATTAAACCATGCATAATCTCTTAAAGTAATGTATTGATTCTTAATAGAATCGGAATCGGCAGAACCATAGATATCAGTTTCGATTCCATTATTCTCAAACATTCCCGTTATATCATCACAACCACTATAAATAGTACCGTTTCCTGACATTAAATGGCCACCCCGCGCTGCATATTCCCATTCGGCTTCGGTTGGCAAATCAAACAATAGTTGAGTATATTTTCTTAAATGACCTACAAAGCTACTTTCCGGAACAGACTCAATTGCTTCGTGAATATTTATATTTTTTTCTCCCATCTCTAATATTTTCAATAAACATTCAATTCTTTTTTGAATTTGAAATTAGTTATACTTTACCTAAGGCAAAGGGGGGATAAACTTCACTTTCAACCACCACATCAATTAGTACAGGTTTATTTAATGCTATAGCCTTTTTTAATACAGGAGCAAAATCTTCGAGCTTTTCTACTCTAAAGCCATGAGCGCCACAAGCTTCTGCATACTTCACAAAATCGGGATTATTAAATTGCATATACGCCTGATCATTAGTCATATTAAGTAGGAATTTTTTAATAACATTAAACTCTCCGTTATTAAAAATTATCCATATAACAGGAATATTATACTGAACTGCTGTCATTAATTCAAAGCCCGCCATTTGGTAACAACCATCACCCGAACCAGAAATAATCACTTTATCCATATTTGCACATTTTACACCAATACATCCATTGGTATGACTTGCCATTGGGCCAAAAGAACCTGGATTCTGATACCTTTGGTTTTTACTTAGATTTAAGTAGCAATTTAACCAAAGCATGTGTGAGCCGGCATCGCCCATTATAATAGCATCTTTAGGCAGGTTGTCTGATAAAATTCGCACCATATCTCCTGGATTGATCTTCCCGGAAGCAAGTTCAGGAACTGGATTCATTTCATAATAACGTCCGGTTGGAAGTACACATGATAAAGGTGACAGATTTAAATCTTTTAATTTCTTTGTTATTTGCTGAATAGCAGGTGTAATATCACTTACGATACCTACATCAGCAGGATATACCTTGTTAATTTCATGAGAATCAATATTAATATGGATCAGTTTTTTGCGATCATACAAATCGGGTTTAAACCCAAAAGTTGCATTCTGAGCAAATGAATTTCCTAAAGCAACTACAACTTCTGCATCGTGAAAGTATTGTTTTGCTGCCTCATCACCAGAAGTTCCATAAACACCAAGGCAAAGAGGATGGTCTTCGGGTAAAAAACCTTTAGCATCCATGGTTTGGGTAAACGGAATATTAAATTGTTTAATAAAATCTAATAATTCTTTTTGTGCATGACTGCGGATAGCTCCATAACCAATAATTGCTAATACTTTTTTATTATTCTTAATTGCATCTGCAAGAAGTTTTGTGGCATTTTCAATTACTTCTAACGATGGTAATACTTTATTAATTTTAATATTAACGGGTCTGTAATTCGTTACCTCAGCAACTGTAATATCTTTTGGAACATGAATATGTACCGGGCCTGGTCGTCCGTTTAAAGCAATGTTTATTGCTTCTTCAAGTATATCACAGGTTTCATTTGCATCTTCTATTATAAATGATTTTTTTGTTGTTGCAGAAAACATTGCATGAGAATCAGGAGTTCGGCTAAGTCCAGTTGATTCATTTAAAGCTCCTTTTCCTCTCTGATTCATGGACGCATACCCAGTAATAGCTAAAACAGGTAAGGAATCTGAATATGCAACTGCCAAGCCTGAAAAAAGATTAAAAGCACCTGGGCCACCTGTTGCAAAACAAACACCTATATTATCATTAAACATGGTATAGCCACAGGCCATAAATGAAGCGGCTTGCTCATTTCTTACAATTATAGTTTCAATTTGTTTTGAGTCGCGTAAGGCAAGAAGCATTGTTGCATTAACCTGCCCGCTGCCGCCAAACACATGTCCAACTCCTACCTCTTCAAGGACTTTAACTATTGTTTGATTTACGTCCATAATGGTATTTTATTTTTTTTCAACAAGTTTCACAAAAGCATCAAAAGCATTTTCAGTCCTAAATATCATGGCTTCGCAGAATCGAGCGGGCTCATCGCCTATTACTTCAAATGAATGATGAGCTAAGGGTAGAATATTTACAATTTCACCTTTTTCCATGGTGATTTGAGATCCATTTAAAAAAAAACGAACCATTCCTGATTGTAAAATAACAATTCTTAACTCCTCGTGAAAATGATCATCGGTAATAATTCCAGGCTCGTACTCAAATAGCGCCAGAATAGTAAGATTCTCTTTACTAATCGAAATTTCTGGAGTACGTTGATGCACGTCAATTTTAGTATTTGCAATATGACTTATTGCAAAATCTGTCAACTTTAATGTAGGCTTCATATTTTTCTTGATTGCCGTTAATTATTCTGCTCCTAATTGTTTCAACACATCTTGAAGGTCGCCATAAAATCCGCCGGCTTTGTTTAACCCGGCATAGATGGTCATAAGGAATAGTAACTCTTTGAGTTCGTCGGGGGTTGCCCCTTGCTTCAATGCAATTTTCACATGATTAACAAATGGAATCCCTCTGATTTGCTCTACAACATCAACTGCAATAGCTATAAGTGATTTTGTTTTCTGATCAATAAGTGGTTTTCCGAAAACTTCACCAGAAACTCGGATACAAAATTCACCAAATTCGGCATCTATGCCTAAAAGGGTTTTTTGAAGCTCTTCGTCGCCTAAAACAGCGTTCTTTTTAATTATATCGTTTTCCATGTTCTATTTATTTTGATTGTACTTTGCTATTAGATTTATAGGAGGATTCTTTGCAAACAATTCGTTTCCCTTAGCTACACTATTCAAAGAATAGCCATCGAAAAAAACATAGATTCTGTCCTGTGGTACATTAGTGAGCTCGGAAAATAAGGCGGTGAACTTTTCCGCTATAATTTCTTTTTGTTCGTCTCTAAGTTCAATACTTTGAATTGTAATCGCTGGCATAATACACAGATATTAAAAAGTAACAGACTATTCGTTCTGTATCTTTACATTATTATTAAGAATGTTTATATCATATTCAATACTTCAACAATTTTTTCACCAAATGCAATTGAAGATTTAACAGAATTTACTGGAATAAAAGGCCAGTCATATACTACCCTTGGGTTATCACGAGTAGCATTCGTATCTCCAAAACAAAGGCCACCTGGTCCAACTGCATCTCTGTCTATATATTCAAATTAAGCTACCCTGTAGTTAGCTGCAGGGTAGCTATTTATCATATATTTAATTAAATTCTTCTTCATCTTCTTCAATCATTGCAAGTACATCTACAATCATTTCACCATAAGCAATCGATGATTCAACAGAAGTGCCTGTTACAAATGGCCAATCAAAATGAACCTCAGGATCTTCTCTATTTGCATTTATTCTTGAAATACAGGCTCCATTAGGACCAACTGCATCACGAACTAAATCTTCAACCGGCCAAAGGAATCCAGGCGTATGAACATCTGTTCCTTTATTATCTTCTGTTGCTCCGTAAAGATCATAAGTGAAGTCCCAAGCAGGTCCATAAAAATCCCAAGCTCGAGGATGAGCAGTTATTTTTTTACCATAAATTATACTCTTGTAATCATTTTTAGGATCACGACAAAATACTAAAGCTGAAACGGCATAGCATAAACTACCAATAAGTTTATTGCTTCTATATGCGTCAAGTAAAAGCTTATGAACATGCCAATTATTGCACATGTCAATCATTGCTCCTAATCCGCCTGTTAATACAATGGCATCATAGTCTTCCATTTTAGCATCGCTGAATTTTATAGGACTTGCCCATTCATTACCGTCAGTAAGTTCTTTAATGCGCTTACATACTTCTGGTGGATTAACATTGAAATTAATGATAGGATCTACAAAATCAGGATCAACACTAACTGCTAAGGGCAACGGCTTTTTTCCTAACGGGGTGGATAATGTTAATTGATGCCCCGCTTTTTTAATGATGTCCCATGGTGCCTGAAGTTCTTCTCCCCAAGATCCATAATTTGTTGCTAGAATCAAAACTTTTTTACTCATAACATATAAAAATTAAGTTAAACTACTTTTTCCAAGGAAAATCTTCTTTTACTGGAGCGAAAACATCTATTGCTTCGGTTTCACCTATTGCAATAAAGGAGTGTGGGACGTTTGCTGGAACAACATACGCATCTCCTTCTTTCAATATTTGCTTTATATCGCCAATAATCATCTCAAAACCACCTTTTATAATTAATCCAAATTGTTCTTGAGTATGAGTATGTCGGGCAACTTCTCCTCCATCACTAATATTCCAATGTAATACATTTAAATTTTCACCTTTTGCAAAATCTTGACGGATAATCCCTTCACCCATGTTGATTTTTTCTATTTTATCATGAAATATAAACATCGCTATTAGATTAAATTAAAGAATATATTGTATCTCGAAATATCTAAGCTTCTAATTTTTACTGAAAATCAAGATTCGTGTTTTAAGTAAATTTCATAAAATCATTAATTTTTGTTAATCTGATTGATTATTTCTTTTGCAAATAAACTACAATGTCCACCTGTGCGGGCAGTAATTAAATCGTCATCTACTACAATGTCATCATCAACATATATAGCACCATAATTTTTCACGTCACCAATCAAGTTGTTGTGAGCAACAATTTTACGATCTTTAATCACTTCTGAAATTGGTTTGATATTCCGATGATACCCTGCCAGTTATTCCGATGAAACCCTGCCAGTTTTTTTTATTGATTTCTGCAACAAA
>JAEINW010000037.1 GCA_016342715.1 Salinivirgaceae bacterium
AATTGTAGGGCTTATTTTATATATTATAGCAAGTAGGATATCTGCTTCAGCTAGTAATTTGGGTCGTGAATTAGTACGAATACTCTAAAGCCATTCTTTTAGAATGGCAAAATAACTAACACGCTCTAGATTAAAAACAGAGCTTAAAAATTCAAAGAAAATTCAGTAAATAATACGACATAATGATTTGAATGTTAATGAATTATTATGTCAATAATAAACCACTATGGATTGGAAATCCATAATTTTAAATAAACGGTAAAAAATGAAATTTTTTGTCATTATTCTATTATCCAGTTTTCATGGCTGGAGTTTGGCCTATCCCGATGATGCTCAAGATATTCTTGAACCATCTCATCGGTTATATTGCCAGTACTCCACACCCCAAAGCCAACTGCCCAGAAGTGTCTCCCCCAGTACTTCTTACCTAGCTCCGGGAATTCCTGCTGCAAAAGCCTTGAGGACCTTCCCTTCAACTTTTTTACTAATTGACTTATTGCAAGAGATGGAGCATACTCAATATGCATGTGAATATGATCTTTGCTTACAACACCTTTTAGAATGTGGACATTCTCGCTATTACAAATCTGGACAAACAATATGGCAACTCAACCGACTTATTGTATGTGAACTCTTTCTATATTCTACCATACAACAAAGCTAAAACATTTATAGAAACTAAAGTATCTGCAATGGAATTGCAGGGTTTTAACCATTAATTAGATAATAAAAAACTGATTGCAAATTCAAAATTCTTTATCCTGAAAATTTTATTTAAAACGAATTATTGTTACTGTGTAATTCTATATTACCCACCAATCGAATAATATAGTATAAAAACACCATAACAATTCAACTAGATTAAAATGATACTAATTAACCTCCATATATGATAGGTTTAGCACTTCTACAAATTAGAGTCTATAAGTAACTTTATATCAACAAAAACAAAAAAAATGGAAACTCAAATAATAAAAATAATAATTGTTGACGATAATAAAACTTTCCTAGAGAGTCTTGATTTCTTTTTAAGAAAGAATAGCGCATATAAAATAATTAACAGAGCTTATAATGGGGAACAGGCATTGAAAATGGAAGACATTCACAAAGCGGATATTATATTAATGGATATTGAAATGCCAAATATTGATGGAATTGAAGCAACTAAAAGGCTACTAAGGGAAAATAACAAGCTAAAGGTAATTGCACTTACAAATTACGAAGAGAAAGCCTATTTGCGTGACCTTATAGTATCAGGATTTAAAGGTTGTGTTTTTAAAAAGAACACATTCGATCAATTAGAGAATGCCATTCAGAAAGTATTGAATGGTGGTATGTTTTTCCCTGAAAATTTAATTGATGGATAAAAAGGTAATGAAAATTTTATCATATAAACGCTAAACATTTTAAATGGAACAAAAAACTAATAATTATGAAAGACAAGATATTTATTATTGAAAATGGAAAGTTACTTTACTCACTAATAGTTTTGCTCTTAATGGGTATTTTAGGCTACTCACAGCCAAGTATTACAGATCCTGATGTTGCATTGGAAAAACTTAAGCAAGGCAACATGAATTATGCATCAGAAGCGTCGACTCATCCAAATTTAAATCAAGAAAGACGAAATTTAACATCAACCAAGGGACAGCACCCCTATGCAACAGTTATTGCCTGTTCAGACTCAAGAGTACCCGTTGAACAAGTTTTTGATGCCGGAATTGGCGACATATTTACCATTAAAGTAGCGGGCAATGTTATTGATATTGACGAAGCCGGCTCCGTTGAATATGGAGTAGATCATTTAGAAACACCTGTTTTTGTAGTATTGGGACACACCGGTTGTGGCGCATGTACGGCTGTAGCAAGAGGTGATGAAGTGCATGGTAACATACCCGCTTTGGTTGACAATATTATACCTGCCGCCGAAAAAGCAAAACAGCAGCATGGGAACGATTTTTCTGAAGACTTATTAAATGCAACCATTAAAAATAATGTTTGGCAAGCAATTGAAGATTTATACAAAATAAGTCATGTGAGTGCAGAGCTTGTTAAATCAGGAAAATTGAAGGTTGTTGGAGCTATATACAATATTGAAACTGGTAAAATTGAATGGTTGGGAGAACATCCTCACCAAAAAGAATTATTAAATAATACTAACCATTAATACTTATAAATATGAGCTTTAAAAATCTAAAACTAGGCGCAAAACTAATAGTTGGTTTTGGCACATTAATCGTAATTTCAATGATACTTGGCGGAATGGCTATCATAAATATGTCAAGCATTGCAAAAGAATCGGGCTATTTAGCCAATGAGTATGTACCTGAAGTAAAAGTAGCCACTGAACTTAGAGGTGCAGCTAACAGGGTAATGTATGACATGAGAGGCTATGGCTATACCGAAGAACAAAAATTTTACGACAATGCTCAGCTTGAAATAAAAGCTGTAAAAGCTGCTATTAAAGATGGGGAAGAACTAAGTGCTAAAGCAGAAAAATTAGTAAAACTTGCTGGCGAATTAAAAATTGCTGAAGAAGCCACAAATAAATACCTCGATTTAGTTGAAAAAACTGTTGAGGTTAATAAAATCCTTGAAGAGGATAGAGATATTATGGATGAAAGTGCCGGACTTTATATAGAAAACTGTAATAAATTTCTGGCTAGTCAAAACAAAAAAATGCTTAGTGAAATTCGAAACGGAAAAACAACAGAAAAACGATTAATCAAGATAACGCTAATTAATGATATTATCGACGTAGGTAACGCCGTACGTGTAGGCAACTTTAAGTCGCAAGCAAAACGCGACCCTAAAATATATCAGGAAGCACTGGCTACGTTTACTAAAGTAAATAGCTTATTAAATGAGATTAGAAAATACACAATAGCAGCCGATGACATAACTGATTTAGATAAAATTGAAGCTGCCGCAACAGGTTATCATAAAGCCATGGATTCTTTTATTGAAAACTGGTTGATTCGTGAAGAAATAGCCGGTAAAAGAACCGATGCCGGAAATACATTAATTGAGGCTTGCAAAAGCACTTCTGATGCCGGTTTGGCTGGTACTCAAAAAATAGCTGACGATGCTATTGTTACCCTTAAAGCTTCAAGCACCATCATGCTTATTGGTCTTTTTATTGCACTAATAATAGGTATTGTATTAACTATGTTTTTAACAAGGATAATAACTGCACCGGTTATTAAAGGAGTTGAGTTTGCAAAAGCAATTGCTGCTGGCGATTTAACAGCTACCGTTGATGTGGATCAAAAGGATGAAATAGGGCAGCTTGCTCAAGCTTTAAAAGATATGGCTGGTAAACTGAAGGAAGTGGTTCAGAGTATTATTTCTGGGGCCGATAATATAGCTAGCGCAAGTCAAGAGTTAAGCTCAACGTCGCAACAAATGTCGCAAGGAGCTTCAGAGCAAGCCGCATCAACCGAAGAGGTTTCTTCCTCAATGGAAGAAATGGCTGCCAATATTCAGCAAAATACCGATAACTCAAAACAAACTGAGCAAATTGCAGTAGAAGCCTCTAAGAGTGTAAAAGTGGGCCATGAATCGTCGGAAACAGCCGCGGTATCGATGAAAGACATTGCAGAAAAAATACAAATAATTAACGATATAGCCTTTCAAACAAATATACTTGCTTTGAATGCTGCTGTTGAAGCAGCAAGAGCAGGCGAGCATGGAAAAGGATTTGCTGTAGTAGCGGCCGAAGTAAGAAAATTAGCTGAACGCAGTAAAATTGCTGCCGACGAAATAGGAATCGTTTCAAAAAAAGGTGTTGAAATTGCTACAAAAGCAGGCGAACAACTAAGTGCCGTAGTGCCAGAAATGGACAAAACACTCAGATTAGTACAGGAAATTGCTGCTGCATCAAATGAACAAAGTTCCGGAGCTGAGCAAATTAATAATGCTATTCAGCAATTAAGTAATGTTACCCAACAAAATGCCGCAGCTTCTGAAGAAATGGCTACAAGTGCCGAAGAGATGTCAAGTATGGCTGATCAGCTAAAAGATATTATCTCATTCTTTCATATTGGAAAATTAAAAGCATCAAATGGCTATGGAACAAATGGCTATGGAACAAACAATAAGACCAAAGCTAAAAGCAAAACAGGTGCATTAAAGGAATTTAAAGCAGACTCGCCCTCTGGTGTTGCATTTGAAATGTATACAGATGCATCGTCAGATAAAAATTTTGACAAATACTAGTAAAAGGGTAATAAGCTAAACATTATTTTCTGTATTAATAAGATGCTAATAAAAACAAAAATTATGGAAGACTCAATAAATAAAATAAAATCATACCTCTCCTTTAAATTAGGAGTTGAAACATTTGCATCGAATGTTAGCAAAGTGCTAAACATTCTTGAGATGCAAGAAATTACAAAAGTACCCAAGGCACCAAACTATGTGTTGGGCGTAATTAACCTTAGGGGAAAAGTATTGCCAGTTATTGATACGCACTTAAAATTTGGCATGGAGCCTATACAAATTACACCAAGTACTTGTATTTTGGTAATGGATGTTATTGTTGAAAATAAATCTGTTATGGTAGGAGCACTGGTTGATGCTGTTGAAGAGGTTCTTGAAATTGACGATAAAAACATTCAGGAATCACCAACTATTGGCTCAAAATATAGAACCGAATTTATATTGGGGATGATTGAATCGGGTGAAAATTTTATAATGTTGCTCGATATGGATATGGTATTTTCATTAGTTGATATTGAAGAATTAAGTAAAAATATGCTAGTGCCTGAAAAGACGGAAACTGCAAAATAAGATAATGCATTGTGATTAACCCAATGTTTATAGAACCCTTGGTGAACCTGCCATACAACAGTTCGTTAAAAGTTACTACAAAATTCACTAAGGGTTTTTTTATTATTAAATTTTTAAAACCTACATGCGCAATTCCTATTTTTCTATTGTGAGTGTACGCTTACTGGTTAAAAATGTTGATCCCATTTTTGGAATTTCGGTGTAGGTTTTTATTAAACCCAGAAAATATGAATTCGAACCAAATTATTAAAAACATTCATTCAAAAACAAATGAGCGTGGTTATTCAGTACCTCAAGACTATTTTGTAGGCATAACCAGTAATCCTGAGGAAAGAATTTTTAATGAACATAATATAAATAGAGAGGAAAGTTTTTATACTTTTTTTGAGGCAAGCACTGAGTTGGATGCAAAGAAAGCATTCGAAAAATTACTTAAATATAATATGCATGGATTCCCTTCATTAGGCAACATACCTGGTAAATTTGTGTATTGCTATTATATTGAAGGAACATCAAAAGAATGTTATACCAGCTTTGAATAATTTACTCGAAAAATACGAGTTGTGTTTGAGAGTTATTAGTATAATAAGGTTAGGTACTAATTGTAAATTAAACTAAAATGGCCATGAATAGCAATTTTGAAAATGTTACAACATTAAATAGTTTTGTTGATATACTATCCATGCAAAGAATAAACAAAATGGATGGATATACTCCAATGTTTTTAGGTGTAATTCAATGGAGCGATAAAACTATTCCAATAATTAATTTAACAAGATTTAGCGAAACCCCTGTTAGTACTACTAAAGCTACGTGTATTTTAATTTTGGAAATTTTATTGAATGAAGAAAAACTGCAACTTGGAATACTTGTTGATTCAACAAAGGATATTTTAAACATTAAAAATGAATTAATTTATCTACCTGCTGATTTTAAATATTTTTATAAATTAGTCACGTCAGAATATAATAAAAATTATCAAAATGAATTCAATCCATTTTGCTTTAGTTAATAATAGTTAAATTTAAGGTTAAGTTGATTTATGTTAAAAACCTACATTATTAATTCCTTTTACTAAGTGGCTGGTTACCATAAATAGTGAAATATTTTGATCTCCTTTTTGGAATTAAGTGTAGGTTTTTTATTATTTAACAAACCCATTTTGGGTTAAATTATTCTGTATGTAAAAAATGCATTTTAGGTATCTTCATATTTTAAATACATTACTAATGAGAATAAAACGCAATCCTTTCTATAAATATTTTGTTTTTATTGTTATTGGTTGGACATTGGTTTTTTCTGTAATATTAGCATACGATAAATTCAACAATAAAGCTTCTTTTAAAGAAATTACCATTGCTATTGCCGATGCCTATTTTACCAAAGATTTAGCATTCCGTGAATGGGCCACCTCTCATGGGGGTGTTTATGTTGAGGTGGATAGCCTTACTCCTCCAAATAAGTATTTGAATGTTGATGAAAGGGATATTACCACCCCTAAGGGCAGGGAACTAACTTTAATGAATCCGGCCTATATGACCCGACAATTAAATGAATTGCTTTATGATAAATATAATTTAGTAGGACATATTACCAGAATTAATCCAATAAGAAAAGAAAACGCTCCCGATGCTTGGGAAACAGATGCTTTAAATAAATTTAGCTTGGGTGAGAACAAGGTTTTTGAGTTTTTTATTGATGAGCCTAACCCAATATTAAGGTATATGAAACCTTTGCATGTGAGTCAAGCCTGTATAAATTGTCACAATAATTTGGGCTATAAAATTGGCGATGTTGGTGGAGGCATTAGTTTGAATCTACCGCTGACAGAATATTTAAAGAAAAGCAAAAGTGAAATAAAATTTGGATATATTTCATATTTCATATTGTGGTTAATTGGAATGCTTGGTTTGGTTTTGGCTTTTAAATTCTTTCAAAAAAAATACGAAAGTGAAAAAAAAGCAACCCTTGAAATACAACAAATTTCAGAAAGGTATAAACAACTCTCTAATCTTACTTTTGAAGGAATTCTACTACATAAAGAAGGTGTAATTATAGATGCCAATTCAGCACTTTGTAAATTATTAGAATGTAAAATTGAAGAAATAATAGGCAAAAATTTTATTGACCTATTTTTATATGATGAGCACAAAGATATTTTTAAAAGGAAAACTTTTCTCGAACACGCTTATCCTTTTGAAATAGAGATTCAATTAAAAAGTGGTATAATAATTCCTGTTGAAATAGAATCATTAAAAACCAAAATTGATGACATTGTAATTTCAACCACTGCAATAAGAAATGTTTTTTCACGCAACCAAGCTCAAGCAGCAATTGATAAAGTGCAAAAAAAGTTAAACCTACATTTCGAGCTCACTCCTTTGGCCGTTATAGAATGGGATTTGGATTTTAAAATAGTTAGGTGGAATTTGTCTGCAACGAGAATTTTTGGCTATACGTTTGAAGAGGTTATAGGTCGACGTTCTGATTTTTTGATACCCGGCAGCAAAAAAGAACACGTAACAAATATTTGGGCTCACATAAAAGGCATGAGAAATGGAGAACCCACCACTAATTTAAACCAAACCAAAGAAGGAAAATTAATTACATGCAATTGGTATAATACTCCCTTACTTAATGAATATGGCAATTTAATTGGTGTTGCATCAATGGCTCAAGATATAACTGAACAGAAAAAAAACATAGAAAAAATTAATGCCGCTAATTATGAGTTAATGGCTGCCGAAGAAGAAATACGAGGAGCAAATGAGGAATTAACGACAACCAATCAAGCACTACATAATAATATGATTGACCTTGAAAATGCAATTATTAAGGCAGAAGAAAGCGATCGGTTAAAAACTGCTTTTTTGGCAAATATGTCGCACGAAATAAGGACTCCACTAAATGGAATTATCGGTTTTTCTCAATTATTAATCGACCCAGATATTGCCTCTGAAAAACGTCAGTCCTTTACTGATATAATAATAAGCAGTAGCAATCAACTACTTTCAATAGTGAATGATGTTCTTGATATTTCTAAAATTGAAACCGGACAAGTACAACTTCGATTAGAACCCATTAGCATACAAACTGTTTTTAAAGAATTAGAAGTCTTTTTTAAACCCAAAACGGAAAAGTCAGATATTGAAATTTATTTTGAAAACAACCTGCCTGAAGCAAACGATTCCATAATTACAGACAAAGGCAGACTAATTCAAATATTTAACAATTTAATTAACAACGCCATTAAATTCACCTTAAAGGGACAGATTAGGATACAAAGCAATTTAATTGACAATTTTATTCTTTTTAGTGTAAATGATACTGGAATTGGAATTGGTGATGCGTTTAAAACAAAAATATTTGAACGGTTCCACCAAGTCTACAATTTCTTGCGTGATGTGCCCAAAGGCGCAGGTTTAGGCTTAACTATTTGCAAAAGTTTAATTGAATTAATGAAGGGCGAAATATGGGTAGAATCGATAATTGAAGTAGGATCGACTTTCTATTTTAAAATTCCATTTGTTCAACCTGAAAAAATTGAAGAGCAAATGGATATTAATGAAGAAAATGAAAAACCATTATTTTCTGAATTAAAAATTTTGATTGCTGAAGATGTTGACTATAATTACATGTTACTTACCGAGTATTTAGAAGAAACACAGGCAAGTTTTATACGAGCTAAAAATGGCGTTGAAGCAGTAAATTTCTGTTTAAATGATTACGATATTGACCTCGTACTTATGGATATTAGAATGCCTATAATGGATGGTTATGAGGCTACCCGCAAAATTAAAGCCATCAGGCCAAGCATTCCAGTAATTGCACAAACCGCTTTTGCTTTTGATGAAAAGCAAAAGGCATTTGACGCTGGATGCGACAATATAATATCAAAGCCAATAAAGAAAGAAATTCTTTTTGATTTGATAAATCAATACATCCATCAGGAAAAATAAATTGTGTTATGTCAAGCTTCAAGTTTGGGGTGTATCGTCCTGATTTTAGTGGATAATTCATTTCGGTAGTCGCATATAGACATCTAAAAGACCAAACAGGTGGGGTGTTTAATATAGAATTGACTATGTTTTAAACTAGTGTCATGTTAAGCTTTAAGTTTCGAGTGAAAATTTTACAATTTCCTCTCTTTCGCCTGTCAGCAGACAGGCATGTTATGATTGATCCATAGAGTCTTCCCCTGGGGGAAGTGCCGACAGGCGAAGGGGGAATATCATATTTAAGAAAACTCGAAATGTCATACTTGACTTGACAATACTGACCTCTGAAAGATTAATTAACCATTTTCAATAGAATGGTTTCCAAATTATCAACCTCATTAAAATTTTGGCTAGCAACAGAATTATTGGTACTATTTAACTCCCAATTTACCACGGTAGTATTACCGGCAATGTCACAAAAAAAGTTGCCATATTCAGCATCTTCATTACACATAAATTTTATTTGCGATAAAAAATGGCCTTTGTCAATAATCACATCAATTAATTTTTTCAGCGATCTTAGTTGTGTGGACATAATTTGAAATTCAAGCTCATCTTTTTCCGATTCGGTAATTTCAAAATACGAAATGTGTTTAAAAACCTGGCTGGTAATATCTGTCCTTTTTTCGTTGTATATTACATCGTAAGGGCTTATATGGGCTAAATATGAAAAACGCCAGGGAAACAAAAAGTTAACTGCCGTACAAGTTGAAACTCCCTGAGTTTGTATAACCTTGGTAGTATCGCCTCTAGAAAACTCATCCATATCAACATTTAGTATTGAATCTGATTTTTGAAGATGTACTTTACTAAACTTTCCAGCTTTTTTTAAATATGCTTCGAGCATAGGATATAATAAGTCCCTGTTTTCTTTATAATACCGGCTCACAAGTTCATTTTTATCAATTTTCGAAATAAGTAGCCATTCACTTCCAAAAAAATCAAAAACATCAAAAACACTGTATACCTCTTTACCACGGTAATCAATAACAACTTTTTTTCCATGTTTTTCTTTAAACTTACTTTCAATATTCTCTGCTGGCAGCTGCTGCTTTAGTATGGTGGGTTCTACTTTAAATCTTGAATTGGTTAGCATAAAATGGTCTTTGTTTACTATTAACACTTCCCCTGTTAATCCCATATTATCTGAAATAAACATGCTATTTATTTTATTAATAGCACATTGCATGACAATCCAACCCAAATTAACACCATTCTCAAAAACAGGTTCAATAAAAAATGCTGACGGTTCACCTGAAATAGAATAAAACTGAAAATCAATAAACGATTCTTTAGGGTTATCCAATAGTTTTTTAGAAAGGTTTGTTTTACTTAATTCATCCTTAAAAATGTTTTTATGATAATCACCCTGCTTCTTTATGGTATAAAATATCTCGCCACTTTTATCAATAAATAGAATGTCGTAAAAACTCATATAATTGGCCAAATAATGTCTTTGAATATTCTGTTTTAAAACCTCTATTTGTTTAATTATATTATCAGGAATAATAGTGTCTTTACTCAATTCATAATATTCTTTCTTTACTTTAAAAAAACTCAATTAGATGAGCTTTACGATTCTCCAATATATTTTTTAAAGACGCATAAGACTCATTAACTCTTTCATTATAAGACACTAATTTTTTCTCATGCTTACATGAAATAAAAATACCAAAAACTACTAATAGACTTAATATGGGAAAAATGAAATTAAATCTTTTTATAAAATTGCGACTCGAAAAAAGCATCATAATTAAAACATTAAATAAGTAAATAAAAAAGACATAGATATTCTGAAATAGAACATTTGGAACTTCTAAAATTCATTACTATGACCCTTTAAATTATCTGAGGCATCTTTTACAATTTCTGGAAAAGGCATAACAATATCAACCTTTACCCCCTTACTGCTATCAAAATTAATTGAACCCCCATTTGACTGAACCCTAGCTATTATATTTCTAAGCCCCATTCCTTTCGATTGGTTCAAAATTTCATTATAATTAAATCCGGTTCCGTTTTCAATAAACTGATAGACTATGTTTTCTTTGAGCTGCAAATTAATGCTAATTAAACTTGCACCCGAATATTTAATAGAATTATTTATAAGTTCAGTGGTAATCCTAAACAGTGCAATCTCCATATTCTTATCGAAACGATTTTGAATATCACAATTGAAATTAAATTTCATGTTTGCTGGGTTGCTAATTCTTTTTATAAAATTTCCAATGGCAGTAGGTAAGCCAAAATTTTGAAGAATATGCGGACTTAAATTATTTGATACAGAAGCCAATCCGTCAATTGTTTCATCAACTATTTTATTTAAGTGACTGTAAACATCTTCAACATGATCCATGTTTTTATATTTATGAAGCGACTGGGCATAAATTTTAATGGCCGAAAGCATGGGCGAAATACTATCATGAATATCTCTTGCAATTCTTAATCGCTCCTTCTCCTCAGCTTGTATAGATGCATTTAAAGTAGCTTTTTGAGCCTCAACTCTTTCGGTAATATCTCTTCCAAAAATAGCTACCTCAACCATCTTTTGGTTATGACCTAAAATGGGTTGAACCGAATAATCAAAAAATCGATGATTATCATTTATTTCAATTCTCATGGTATTTTTCGTAAGATCTAATTCCTTAATTATCGATTTCCATTTTATTGATAATTCAGCGGATAAAAATGAATAAATAGATTTTCCCTTAAGGTTATCACTACTTTCGCCTATTAAATTTGAAAAGTTGGTATTGTAAGTTAAAATTACACCCCTTACGTCAAGCAAATAAGCTATATCATTTGTTGAATTAAATAGTATGGTAGTTTTTTCTTCGCTTTCCTTTAAGGCCATTTCAGCAAATTTTCGAGCGGTAATGTCTTCCTTAATGGCAAGGTAATTTATAAGTTCGCCACCTTCATTTCTTATGGGTGTAATGGTTGCATTTTCCCAAAACAAGTTTCCATTTTTTGTTTTGTTACAAAATTCTCCATTCCAGGTATTACCTGCCGAAATGGTTAGCCACATTTCTTCATAATACGCTTTTGGCTGTTTTCCCGAGTTTATTATTCTTGGATTTTGACCAATAACTTCTTCTTTTGAATAGCCTGCAATTTTGCTAAATTTTGGATTTGTATACTCAATATTGCCATTTAAATCGGTTATTACTATTGAATTAGCACTTTGCTCCACAGCCAATGAAAGTTTGGTAATTTGTTTCTCATGTTCTTTTCGTTGGGTAATATCGCGCATAACCCCAAGCATACCAATCCAATTACCATTCTCATTAAATAATTTGGCGCCAAATGTTTCGCTCGGAAAAATTTCTCCATTTTTACGTTTATAATTCACCTCATAATAGGTGCCATTGTTATTGGCTTGTTCTGAATAATTTTTATCCCCAATTTTTTGGTAATTTTTTGAATCTGCATGAAATATTTCTGTTGTTTTCCCGATAGCCTCAGCCGGTGTTAAGCCCATTACAACTGAAAAACTTACATTAACATGTGTAATTTTTCTTTTTGTATTTGTAATAACAATGGCATCTGAAATGGAATTAAACATGGTTTCAAAAAGGTTTTTTTGTTCTGCTAGTTCCGCAACCATTTTTATCCTTTCCGTAATATCTTCATTTAAAACAACAATTTGGTTAAATGAATTGTCGGAGTTTTTCAAGGGGTATGCTCGTAATTTTATAAATCGTTTTCCACTTGAAAGTCCCGAAATTTCTGGATCATATTCCAATTCCTGCACCCCCCCAATCTCACCCAAAAACACTTTGTTTAAATAGCTTCCCATGTCTAATTTCATGAGTTGCTTGTCGGCCAATATGCTATATTTATTAATATAATCCTCTACCTTCTTAATGTTCCATAACTTGCACCATGCCTTATTTACGTCTGTCAAGTAACCATCTATGTTAAAAATTTGAATTCCAATGGGCGATTGTTCAATTATTGTTCTAAAGTACTGCTCACTTTTAGCAAGGTCTAATTTTGCCTTTTCCCTTTCTAATTCAATTTTGTTTTGCTCTGAAATATCGCGTATAAAGGTGCCAATTAATGCTTCATTATAGTTTTCAGCATTGTTTAAAAGGAACGATTGAACCTGAGCAGGAAATATGGATCTATCTTTTCGTATATATTCTTTCTCGTATAAACCGGTATATCCCTGTTCAATTAATTTAGGTGCAATTTCATCACGTTTATACTCAAACCATTTTTCAGTAGTAATATCAGACCAATTTAGCGTCATTATTTCATCTAAGGTGTAACCCAGCATTTCTGCAAATGCCGGATTCGGATGAATAATTTCACCGTTACCTTTGTTTACTACATATCCATCTCTCGATTTATTAAATAAATTACTGAAACTCTCTTCTGCATTTCGAATTCTTTCGTGTGCCCTTAATAACTCAATATTCGTTTGTTTCAGTTTTACATTTAATATTTTGTATTCCTTATTTTTCTCAATTAAACTTAGTTCATTGTTTTTTTGTTGAGTAATGTCAGTGCTTATTGCAGAAACTCCAGTTATTATATTTTCAACAACAATAGGATTCAGACGAACTTCGTAATAATACGTTCTTTTATTAAATACTTCTGAAAAGATAAAAATCACTTTGCTCCCTGATAAAGCCGCATCGTATTTTGACTTCCATATTTTTTTTAATGAGTCTGGTAATATATCGAGTGAATTTGTTCCTACTTTAAGATCAATTCCATATATGGCTGAGTAATTATCAATATAAGTCTGATTTAAAACCAGATAATTATAATATGTATCTATTGACCAAATACTATCGATTCCTGATTCAATTAAGGCCTGAAAATTGGCTTGTAATTTTAAATTCTCAATGGTACGATGAAATAATTCGTAAACCTTTTCAATTTTTTCTTCTAGTTCATCTTTTATGAGGCTCGTTTTTACGAAAAAACCAAGTGCTCCTGCCCGCATTGCCTTTACAACTATTTCAACCGAATCATCAAAGGTCAGAAAAATAATACCATAGTCTTTTGTTTTGTCTCCAAGTTTCTCAAGTAAGGTAATGCCATCCATACTCGGCAAATTATAATCGAGCAAAACAATGTCAGGCTTTATTTCCGGATTTAACAAATAGTTATATCCTTCCGTTCCATTATCAATTCTAAGTATTTTATACTTTTCGTCATCAAGGCTATTTTCAATAAAGAAAAAGTCATTATCATTATCTTCAATAACCAGAATATTTATCGTCCTTAATTTTGACATCATATATGTAGTATTTCTTCAATCAAATTAATAATTCATAACAGTGCCGTTGCAAATAGAAATCATTCATAAAACTTATTTACCAAAGTATTTCTCAACTCTTTTTATCAATAACTCAGCCTCAATTGGCTTTGGTAAATAATCGTCAAAAACATCGTTATACACTTCTATTTCATACTCTAATGCATAAGCTGTTTGAGCAATAATGGGCAAATCGGGTCTAATTTTTTTTATCATCTTTGCTGCTGTATATCCATCCATAACTGGCATTTTAATATCCATTAATATTAAGTTGATATTTGCATTTGCCATGCAAATATCAACGGCCTCCTTACCATTTTTGGCATGAATTAGTTCCACATGCTGTTCAATTAATAGTTCTTCAATTAAAAGAAAATTGTATTCTTCATCTTCGGCTACTAAAAAGGTTTTTCTATTTTCAATTGTCTTTAAATCTGTATTTGTAGCTTCAGTTTTATTTACCTGTTTGTATGGTAGCGTAAAATAGAATGTTGCCCCTTTATTAATTTCCGATTCAACCCAAATTTCTCCACCCAATAATTCAACAAAACCTTGAGAAATTGACAAGCCTAATCCTGTTCCCCCGTAAGCCTTACCTATTGAAATTTCAGCTTGATTAAAGCGTTCAAAAATATTCTTTTGGTATTCTTTTTTTATACCAATTCCGGTATCTTTTACATAAATCTCCATTTGGGCACTTCGACTTACTTCTACTCCGCAATGTAATCGTTGCTCACTGCCCTCAGGTTCTGTTTCGGCATGCGCAACAACGACCGATTTTAAATTGTAGCCAAATTCAATGGATCCTTCATTTGTAAATTTCAATGCATTGGTTAGTAAGTTGATTAATATCTGGGTAACTTTTGTTTTATCGGTATAAATTTCAGCTTGCGAATCACTTAGTTTTTGTTTGGCATAAAGCGAAACATTTTGATTTAGGGCTTGCGGTTTAAATATGGAGAGTAGTTCTATAAGAATATCGTTAATGCACACTTTTTCAATATTTATTTTTTCCTGTTTGGTTTCAATAGACGATAAAGTAAGTATATTGGTAACTATAGAAAGCAATTGATCTGAACTGCTTTGAATAATTGATATAAAACTATTTCTTTTTCCCTCGGATAAATTGGGTTTGTTTAACATACTTGTGAAACCACTAATGGCATTCATGGGTGTGCGAATTTCGTGCGACATATTCTGGAGAAATGCAGTTTTTAAATTGTTACTTTCCTCTGCTTTTTCTCTGGCCTTAATTAAATCGTTTTCTACTTTCTTACGCTTGGTAATATCTCTAGTTACCGATAATATATGAGGCTCATTTAGAATATGAATAATACTTGCCGACATTAAAGCTGTTTTCAAGCTTCCGTCTTTACATTTAAATACCGACTCTAAATTTTCGATTTTACCTTGCTCCTTAAGCGTTTTTACCAATAAATCTCTATCCTCAGGTCTTGTCCAAATATCAATTTCCGACGAATTAATGCCTATTACATCTTCTCGAGTATAACCTGTCAATCTTGTGAAACCCTCATTGGTCTCAATATACTCCCCTGCAAGGGTATTTATGTTAACTGCATCGGGACTGGTATAATAGGCCGACTTAAACTTAGCTTCACTTTCCTCAACCCTTTCTTTAATTTTAAGCAATTCATGTTCAGATGCTTTACGATCCGATATGTCATGGTAGTTTCCCAGAATACCATTAATATCCTTATCATTAAAAAGGTTAACACCCGTAAATTGAATCCATTTATAGTTTCCATCTTTGCATTTGTAACGAAATTCTAAGATCCCCGTATTATCGTGTTTCTGTGCTAAACTATTAAAAAAATCCTGAGCATTTTCTAAATCATCTGGATGCACAATGTTCAATGTATTTTGGTTTATACGCTCTTCTGGTTTCCATCCAAACCATTTTTCAATATTTGGGCTTTTGTAGCGATTAATGCTATCTTTATCAATAATGGTAATCACATCGCCAATATTTGCCACCATTTTGCTTTGTATGGCCTCGCTCTTTCGCAAGGCTTCTTCCGCTAATTTACGGTCGGCAATATCGCGCACCGTAGAGAAAACACCAACTACTTTACCATCCGTATCAAACATGGGACCCATCGAATCGCTAACCCATCCACTTTTTTGAGTGCTGTGAATCTGAAATTGAATATCTAACTCAGGAGTAAACTCACCCTTAAGCGCTTTTTTTAAGTTATTATAAGCTCCAGTTTCCTCTAAAAAAGGTAATACATCTAGGGCATACTTTCCTAGCACATCAGCAGCAGGCATACCCGTCAATTCTTCCATAAAGGGATTCCAAACTTTATATCTCAGGTTTGTATCGTAAACAATAACTCCTTCTTGAACACTAGATATAATTTGACTATTTAATTGGTTTGACTCCTTTAGCGATGCCTCAAGTAGTAAAAATTTGTTTTCATTGTTAATAACCTTGGCAATTTTATCTACCACATGAGGAAGCATTTCAAGAAAATTATTGTCTTTAACAATATAGTCTCTGGCTCCTAGTTTCATCATTTTAACGGCAATTCTTTCATCACCCTGACCGGTTGAAACAATAAAGGGAGGTAAATTACTTGTTTGTTTGCATAGCCCTTCAATAAATTCAATACCATTCATATCTGGCAGACTGTAGTCTAATATTGCTAAAAAAGGAGTGTGTTCCTTTAACCAACTAAGCGCCTCAAGACCATTAGATACACACACTGTTTTATAGCCTTTACCTTGCATTATCCTAGTAAGAAGCTTAGTAAGACCCTCATTATCCTCAATAATAAGTATTGTATTCTGCATGCGTTGCTCTTTTAAATTTTCAAAATCTGTATAAATAAACCCAAACGTTTAAGGGTTTCAGCAAATATCTTAAAATCAACAGGTTTGGCTATGGGTAAACCCTCAGGATTTGTAATAATTGAAGCCACTCCATGTGCATCGGCAAACAAATCCTGCAATTTTTGGATATAAGCAAGATCAAATAAATCAGTAAACTGAAGCGATTTAGCATTTAACGATGTGTTACCATTGTTATCCATATTGCATATATTTTAAACATTTAACCGTTTCTTTTCAATGTAAAATAAAAAGTGCTCGCTCCTGTCTTACCAGCAGGCAGGTTCTCTATTTCACTTTCAGCCCATATCTTACCATCGTGCATTTCAATATATTCTTTACACAATAATAAACCCAAGCCTGTTCCTGTTTCATTAGCCGTACCTCTCGAGATAATTTTTTGCGACATATCAAAAAGTTTATTCATGGTATCGCTATCCATGCCCACCCCATTGTCTGTAACAGATACAGTTACCATTGTGTCATTTTGTTCAGCATTGATAGTAATCTGCCCTTTGGAATGGGTAAATTTTATGGCATTCGATAATAGATTCCGTAATATTAAAGCCACCATATTAATATCAGCAAAAACATTTAGTTCTTTAGCAACCAAATTATTTATGGTAATTTCTTTTTGTTTAGCCTGAGGTTTTAAGGTAGAAAGTACACTTTCATACACATCGGAAAAATTAATTTTCCGCGGGCTGAATGAGACTTTGCGTGAATTGGCCTTTGCCCACAATATAATATCTTCTAAAAGTTTAAATGTATTACGAGCCGTATTATTAATTATGGTTAGTTGCTGTTCAATTTTTTCTGCATCAAACGTTCTGAATTTTTTTAAAAGTATATCGGTAAATCCAATAATCGTGTTAAACGGACTTTTTAAATCGTGCCCCAAAATAGATACAAAGCGTAATTTAGCGGCACTTAGTTGTGTAAGTTGCTCGTTCTGTTTTTTAATTTTTTGCTCTGCTTTGTTAATTTCAGAAATATCGTGTAAGGTCCCCACAAGAAATTTTTCACCGGAATGTTCAACAAATCGCGATTTACTGGTGATAATAGTGTGCGTAAAGTTTTCAACCGTAATGGTTTCTTCCCGTATATCAGTAATGCCAGTATCAAGAACAGCACGGTCAATAGTCAAAAATTCTGCTCGCTCATTCTCCGGCACGTTTTCTGCAAATGTTTTTCCAAGAAAGTCTTTCTCCTCCATTTTAAATATGTTGCAAAAAGCTGTATTGGCCATAATAATACGATGATGGTTATCTTTTACAAAAATGGGGTCATCAAGGGTATTTAGTATTGTTTTTAAACGTTTTTTTTCATCACTTAATTGTTTTTCTTTTTCAAAAAGTTGCCTAGCAGTTTGTTCTTTAAACAACTTATGATACGTATACAATTCAATCTGCACATTAACCCTGGCTAGTAGTTCTTCTTTTTCAAAAGGTTTATTTAAATAATCAACAGCTCCTAGCTTAAACCCTTTTATTTTGTCTCCATTATCGGTGAGCGCGGTTAAGAAAATAACAGGTATATGCTTAAGCTCTTTCTTATTTTTTAGGTTGCAGCAAACCTCAAAGCCATCCATATTTGGCATTCTAATATCTAAAAGTATTAAATCGGGCGTTACTTTTTTAAGTGATGCTAATGCCAATTCACCACTATCGGCAGTTAAAACCTTGTAATGCTCCTCCACTAAAAAATTTGAAAGCAACGCCAATGTATCATGTGAATCATCAACAATTAAAATGGTTCCTTTAGTTTTCATCCTTTATTCATATTAGGATTTAATTTCTTCAATATTTTAAATATTTCGGTATACCGAAAATTTGAGACATAACAATTTAGAATATTAGCCAATTCTTCGTTTTGAGCGGAAATAATATTTATTAGTTCATTAAGTTTTTGACTATCTAAATTTTCAATAGCCTGCATTAATTCACTTAAGGTTGAACTATCAATTTCAGAGAACATTTCTGTAGCAAGTATTGCACCTTCAACCTCAGTTGTTGAACTACTCTCATCATAAATATATTTAACGCCTAGGTGTTTTTGCAAACAGCTATAAATATCATTAAACTGGAAGGGTTTTTTTATAAAATCGTCCATACCGGCTGCATATACATTTTGCACCTTCTCGTCTGAAACATGCGCCGATACACCAATAATTTTTACAGATGTGCCTTTTTCAAATTGTCTGATAATTTTTGTAGCCACTAAGCCGTCCATAACTGGCATACGTATATCCATAAAGATAAGTTGCGGATTCCATTTAGTATAAATATCTATGCCTTCTTGTCCGTTTACCGCTAGCTTCACTTTGAATCCAACCTTTTCAAGAATCTGCTCCAATATCATCCAGTTTTCTTTTTGATTTTCTACAATTAATATTTTATAAGCAGGCTCTTCATTAGCAAGCGATTTGATTACTTTAAATTTATCTTTTTTAAATTCAGACTTATCTGCTATTATCATTGGAATAACAACTGTAAAAGTGGTTCCAAAATTAACCGTACTTTCTACTGTAATTTTACCACCAAGTAATTCAGTAAATTGTTTACAAATGGTTAAGCCAAGCCCGGTACCTTCTTTCGACGAAAAATCACCAGTTTGATAAAACGGCTCAAAAATTTTGTTTATCTCACTTGAATGAATTCCTATTCCGGTATCTCTAATTTTAAATACTAAATTAGCTTTCCCATTTTCTGTTTCTTTAATCGTATTGGTAATAAATTCAACCGTACCCTTATCGGTATATTTTATGGCATTTCCAATTAAATTAATCAATATCTGTTTTAGTTTCAGCTCATCGGTCTTAACAAATACAGGCAAATTATTTTGTTGCGAATATTGCAGTAACAATCCCTTTTCATGAGCATTTTGTTTCATAATTTCTACAATATCGCTTACAGTATTTTTAAGATTAAATGCCGATATTTCCAATTTTTGCTGCTCTGTTTCATTTTTTGAAAAATCAATAACCTTGTTAATTAAGTTTAACAGATGTTGGCCACTTCTTTTTACAATTTCAAGGTTCTTTTTCTCCGAAACAGGAATGGTATTATTTCGCTGAATGATCTTTGTAAATCCTAATATGGCATGTAAGGGGGTTCGTAATTCGTGACCCAATATTGAAATAAATCGGTCTTTATTGCTATTTAGTTTTTCAAGCTTTTTTTTTGCGAGATTGAGATCTTCAATAGTTTTTACGCGTTCTGAAATATTGCGCATTATACCCACATTTCCTATCCACTCCCCTTTATTATTGTACAGTTTTGAACCAAATGTTTCACCCGGAAAAACAGTATTATTGTAATCTTTATAATAAGTTGTGTACCAATTTTCTTTAGGTTTTGCTTCCTTATTAAAAACTGTGTTGCCTGTTTGTGCGTATTTTTCACTATCGGCGTAAAGTATTTGAGTTGATTTACCTATAATATCTTCCGGTTTGTAACCAAAAGTCGTTTTCATACCATCATTAGCCAGTAAAATTTCACGTTTTGTATTGGTTACTACAACACCATCTGAAATTGTGTTAAACATGGTTTCAAAAAGCAATTGCTGTGCCTTAAGGCTTTCTTCTATTTCATTTTTATTTAATAAAAGTTGCTTTAAGCTTTCATTTTCTTTCAATAAATCTTCATATGTGGCTGTTACTTTTTTCATAGTATTTTTCAATAAAATAATTTACTATCAATCTGTACACGGAATAGTAAACTTGAAAGTACTGCCCTTTTCCAATTCACTTTCAACCCAAATTTTGCCACCGTGTTTTTCAACAAATTCTTTACAAAGAATAAGTCCCAGCCCTGTACCCTTTTCATTTGCTGTACCCGGAGTTGATACTTTTTCAGTAATTTTAAATAATTTATCCAGCATCGTTTTGCTCATGCCAACTCCTGTATCGCTTACCAAAACTTGAATGTTATTTTCTTCTTGCATAGCAAAAACACTCACAACACCTCCGTTACGAGTGAATTTTATGGCATTCGATATTAAATTTCGTAGTATTGTAGCAATCATGTTTCTATCAGCATATACCCTTAGTGTTTCAGAAATAGTATAATCCATTAAAATTTCTTTGGCTTTTGCATTATTTTCGTTTAAGGAGATTATCTCAATTATTAGTTTTTCAAGTAGAAAATCTTCAGGGGCCGTTTCAAATGTACTTGATTGTGTTTTTGACCAATCAAGCAAGTTTTCCAGGAGTTTATAAGTGTTTTTGCCAACTGAATTAATACGCATAGCACAATCCAGAATATCATCCTTATCATACTTTTGGGTATTTTTCACCAATAAATCTGAAAACCCCAAAATATTAATAAATGGACTTCTTAAATCGTGTGCCAGAATACTAAAAAACTTGTCTTTTGTGGCATTTAATTCTATTAATTTAATTTCATTTCGTTTTAGTGCTTGTTCTGCTTTTAATTTTTCTGTAATGTCTTTACATACGGCAAACATTACACTTTTTTCACTCACCTCAATTTTATAGGCATTTAACTCCACAAAAACATCGCTTCCATCCTTTTTCTTATGATGTCGGAGCTTAACATTTACTTTCCCGGTTTCTAATATCTCTTTTGCTACCGCTTTTGATTTCTCTACTTCGGCACTGAATTTTAAACACGACATTCCGATTAATTCGGTTGCACTATATCCATATATTTCTGATGTAGCATTGTTTGCTTCAAGAATTTCAAAATTGTCAGGATTATATATAAATACGGCATCTGCTATGTTAGCAAAAAACCGTTTAAATTTCTGTTCGCTTTCTATTAGTGCCTGTTCAGATTGGTAGCTCTCAATCGCTGATGAAATTCTAATTGCAATCGTATCAATTAGTTTTTGCTCATGCTCATCAACAAAAGGTAAATCCCGAGTATAGGTAACTATCAATTCTCCAATTTTTTGATCCTGCTTTTTAATGGGTGCATACAAACACTTCTTTTTATCTAACAAATTGATTTTTTGAATATTAACATATTTTTTGTCTCCAATTTTTAATTGCACATAAACATCATTAGAAAATTGCATACTTTCGGGAATGATTGTATTCACAATTATTTTAAAACCACGTTCTAAATCTTTTATATTTGATGTTAATAGGCCTACATTATAAATTCCATTTAATTCTTTAAGCCGCTCTTTTGATTCTTTTTCACTAATCAATAACTTTTCATTAATACTTTTTAGTTGATCAATTAGTTTTACGCGTTCTGAAATTTTCCAAACGCTATCCATTAATAAACTTAACTGCCTTACATCATCTTCATTATAATCGTTTTCTTTGTTAGCCACTCCAATAACCGCCACAATTTGCTCCTCAACAAATACGGGTATGGTTAAAAATTTACGAAGTTTAACATGGCCTTTGGGTGTACCTTTTTTATGTGGATTGTCGGCTTCGAAGTTGTTAATAATAATGGTTTTCCGTTGCCTAACCGCTTCGCCCCAACACCCGGTTTTATCTAAATCGTAAACCGTTTGAGGATTGACAACCTTACATTCCTTCATTACATCGCCCGACCAGGTATTTAGTGTAAATTGGCGTTTTTCTTCATTGTAGAAATAAATGTATCCTATTTTACTTACAGTGAGTTTAATGGCTTCATCAAGGGCATAATCAAGAAGTTCTTGTATGGAATCTGTACGAAATTGCGATACGCGCAATAAGCTTTCAAGCCGGTCGTTATTTAATGTTATTTCCGCCTTTTGTTGTTGCAATTGCTCTTCGTTAGCTTCTGCTTTTTCCTTGGCTTTAATTAACTGTTTTTCAGAATTTTTGCTTTCAGTAATATCGCGAATTGTAGAAAGCATAGCTGTTCTCTGTTCATTTTCCAATAGGAATGTAGCTCGGGAATCCACTATCCTTTCGCTTCCATCTGCACGGCTAATAACTGCGTCAAAAGAGTTTGGAAGGTCTTTTGCTGTAAAAGTGGCTTTGTATTGGGCAATGGCAGATTTACGATATTCTTCAGGAAAAATAATTGAAAAACTTTTGTCAAATAATTGTTCCAATGAGTATCCATATAAGTTCTGGTAAGCCGGATTCACGGCTTGTACTATTCCTTCGGCATCTGATAGTACTAATGCTTCTGTTGATTGCTCCCATACACTTCTGAAACGCGCTTCGCTTTGCTTTAAGGCTTCTTCAACTTGTTTGCGGTCGGTTATATCAGTTACAATTCCTTCTATTGCAACCGGAATATTTTTTTCATTCTTTATTAAAACATTTCTTTGGTGGAGCCATTTTTCCCTACCGGTTTTTGTAATAATTTTATATTCATAAGTTTGACTAATGTTCCCTTCCAGCAATTTTTGCCATTCATTTTCAAAATAATCTTTAAAATCCGGATGAATAAGTTTTGCAATTAATAAATGAGAATTATAAAATTCTTCAGGTGTGTATTCCAAAAGGCTTTCAGAAGCGGGACTTACGTATTCATATTTTCCATCAGGTAAAGACATTCGGTATATAAAATCCTGAGCGTTCTCTGTTAATCTTCTATATTTTTCTTCGCTTTCTTTTAATGCCTGTTCTGCTTTTTTGCGTTCAGTAATATCAGCAATTGAACCAACAATTGATACAACTTTTCCATTCTCAACAATCGGGGTTTCTCTTACTTCAACCCATATTTTTTCCTGGCTTTTTTTAACTAATTCAAGATTATAAGGTGGTTGGCATTCTCCGGTTTCGATTGCTTTTACAGTATTTTGAAATCCGATTTCATTTACCGGGTTATCCGATGCTAAGTCAGTCCAATTAACCCTAGCTTCTTCCTGAGTATATCCTAACATATCTTTTACTTGTGGGCTAAGATAGGTTAAGATATGCTCTGGGCTATGAGAATAGAATAAATTTGTACTGTTTTCAAATATATTCCGAAGTTTTTCTTCGCTTTCTTTTAATGTTAGTTCTGCTTTTTTACGGCCAGTGATATCGTTAAATGTAACCACAAGGTTTTCTGGTATGAATTGAGCATATAGTTCGCAAATTTTTATTGAACCGTCTTTACAAGTAACCTGATATTCGCCTTTATTTATTGCGGTTTTTGTTTCCTGTGCTTCATTGAGCAATGGTTTCCAACGGTCAATAACCCATTTTCGGTAATCCGAATCAGGATAAGCAAGCTCATACCATTCGGAAACATTCGCCGGCGAATGTCCAAACATTTTTTTTGCATTTTGGCTCCAGTGCAAAATCTTTTCATCATTTGTATCAGCAACAGCTATAGGGAAAGGGCTTTCGTTAATTATTAAGTTTAAACGTTCTTCACTTTCTTTAAGAACTTGCTCTGTTTGTTTACGAGCGACTATTTCCCCAATTAATTTTGCAACTGAACTCAATCTCTTTTTTGCTAATTCAATAATGAATTTTGGACGGGGATTGTATTCGTTAGCCCTAGCTTTTAAAGTTTCCAAATCAACATGATAATCATGTGCAAGTTTTTGCAAAACACCTTTATCTTTTGGCGGATTTCCATAGCCAATATTAACTACACCAACTACTTCGTTGGTTACAAATATGGGTTCGGCATATAATTTTATGCCGCCAATACAATCAATATCAGTTGCTTTTTTTGATGCAATTGCTGCTTTTGCAGAATTATTCCAGCAATCGTCATGGCACAGCCATTTGCCGCAGTTTAATGCAATTTTATTATCATTAGTGTTGCATAATTTTCTTGATGCACTATCCATTAACTGACACCAACCTGAATTGAACATTCCAAATGCATAATCGCCGTTTTTTTCGTAAACAGCCACCGAGGTTTCAAGCAAATCCATTAAATCAGAAACAATTACGGTGAGTGTTTCTTTACCTACCAAATTTAATATGGTTCGTTCTGTATTTAGTTCGGTAACATCGCCATAACCCTGATCATTAATCGTTTGATTCCGTGCCCCTTCATTCAACCACTGCAAATCACTTTCATCAAATTTGTTTTCTGATGTTTGATTGTAACATTGATTAAATATCGTTTCATTTTTATCCATTTGAATCGTTTTTTTTACTTATAACTTTGATAATAAATGCAATACGTTTAGCATAAACCGTTCAATCAATGCTTCTAAACTAACATATTACAACGCTGTCCCGATTTATACATATTTAAGCCTGTCATTTATTCTTTAAAATATTTCAACACTGTTTGTTTCAGTGCATCCTCACTAATTGGTTTTGTTAAATAATCATCAAAAATCCCTTCGTATTGTGCTCGTTCATTTTCTAATGCATAAGCAGATTGAGCAATTATAGGCAAATCAAGTTTAAGTTCTTTTATTATTTTGGCTGCTTCATCACCGGTCATTATTGGCATTTTTATGTCCATTAAAACCATGTCGATAGTTGGATTCGCTTTAACTATTTCAAAGGCTTCTTTTCCGTCTTTGGCATGGATTAATTGCAAATCGAAATCAATTAATAGTTCTTCAATGTATAAGAAATTAAATTCTTCGTCTTCAGCTACTAAAATAGTAGGGATCTTTTCATTTTGTTTAGTACCCAATTTGGTTCGCTCCTTATTATGAACCGGTTTATAGGGTATGGTAAAATAAAAGGCTGAACCTTTATCGGATTCCGATTCCACCCAAATTTTACCTCCGAGTAATTCAACAAAACCATTAGATATGGATAGGCCTAAACCTGTTCCTCCATATTTTCTAGTGATTGAACTATCGGCCTGTTGAAAACGTTCGAATATTTTTTCACGTAATTCAGGTTTTATTCCTATTCCGCTGTCTTTTACATAAAATTCAAGTTCATTTTCTTTTAAGTTGTATCCAAATTCAATAGAACCCTTGTGTGTGAATTTAAAAGCATTCGATATTAAATTGCTTAGTATTTGGGTAACTTTTGTTTTATCTGTATAAATTTCAGCTTGCGAATCGCTTAATTGTTGCTTTGCAAATAGCGATATGTTTTGATTTACGGCCTGAGGTTTAAAAATGGCCACTAAATCAACTATAATATCATTTATACATACGTTCTCCATGCATAATTTTTCCTGCTTTGCATCAATGGATGAAATGGTTAAAATATTGCTTACAATGGAAAGTAATTGCTTGCTGCTATTCTGAATTATGGAGATAAAACTATTTCTTTTTTCTTCAGATAAATCGGGTTTGTTTAAAATGCCTGCAAATCCATTAATGGCATTCATAGGAGTACGAATTTCATGCGATATATTTTGCAAAAATGCTGTTTTTAAACGGTCGCTTTCTTCGGCTTTTTCTTTGGCAAATTTAAGTTCCTTTTCATTTTTAATTTGCGATGTAATATCTATAACCGTAGAAATCATTAAGTCAATTTCTTTTAGTATAATATTTGATGCCGACACATAAAATAATTTTCCTGTTTTTTTATCGTTAACAGGAACAAAGTTCCATTTCATTCGTTCGGGATCTTCCGATTTTACATCATTTAATATTTTGTTACCCAAAACCATCTGATCACTATATACATACTCAAAAAATGTTGAAACTTTTGAACAGAGCTCAATAGGTATATGATAGGCATTAGCAAAGGCTTTATTCACGTATATTACTTCGCCGGTACTTATTCTATTAATGGCAAAGCCTGTAGGAGAATTTTCTAAAATGGAGTTTAATTGAAGTTCATTTTCTTCTGCTTTTTCTTTGGCAATCTTTAATTCTTCATTTATCTGTTTGTATTCTTCGTTCTGCGCTTCAATTTCCTTATTTTTTTCGTTCAAATCATTTTCTGCTTGTTTTCGCAATGTAACATCCAAAAATGTTATGGCAAATTTGTTTTTTTCTGGGCAAAAAGCTCTACCCTCAAAATATTTTTCATTGCCAGGTAAATACAGCTCGTACTGTGCAGATTCGCCGGTAAGAGCCACCGGACCAAAAATACCAAGCCAATATTCAAGTTCCTTTTTACTTAACATTTCGCTGGCTTTTTTACCTATTACCAAAGCCGCTTTAGTATTCAATAGTTTTTCGTAAGCCTTGTTCACTTCCAAGGTAATATAGTCAATTGGTTTGCCTTTCTTATCAAGTATTAGTTCGTGGTAGGCAAAACCATCTATCATTTGGGTAAAAAGTGTTTGGTATTTTTCAACCGTACTTATAAGGTCATTTTCAGCAGTTCGCAAGTCAGTAATATCATGGTGGGCACCTAACATACGAATGGGTTTACCTTGCTCATCACGTATGGCCATTCCCCGGCAACGAATCCAAACGGTTGATCCATTTTTGTGCGTGTAACGCACTATTTGGTCGTATGGTTGATCCGGATCCTGCAAATGTTTTGTAAAATTATTCAAAGCTGTTTTCAGGTCATCCTGATTGATAATACTTTGCCAAGCATCTGATTTATGTGGCATATTCTCAGGATTATAGCCTATGGTTGTCCAAAAACGAGCATTCATCCATTCGTTTTCTGGATTCTCTAAATCCCAATACCACAAACCATCCAGCGATGATTCCTGAATAAAGTCGAATATTCTTTCATCCTTTTTAATAAGATCGTAAAGTTCTTTCTTTAGGTAATTTTCCATGTTTAATTATCCTTATAAAAAGCCACTATTCTGCTTGTTTCATATAGTTTTTTCAATTTCTATGCTATAAAATCTTCATTTATAGATCTTGAAATATTGACATCAAAAATTCCACTAGATTTTTCACATTTATTCTCGTTAATTATACATCCCAACTTTCCCTATTAAATTTACTTAATATACTTTTAAATTATTCTTGTTCTTGTATTTAAATTCTCAAAATAGTAGTTTTCTACTATACCCTAATCCTATAAAATAGCTATTCACTTCCATGTAATTGAATGATTTTTAAGGTTATCGGCAGGTTTTTTAAATTATTGAAGAGATTTTAAATCTAATTACAAACGAACAAGTTGCTTAACCCATTATTTGAGCTGAATTAAAATCAAATACAAGGATATCAGTTCACTCTTTCTCTGCAGGAGAAGAAAACTCAACTAGTTCGATTTGGGTTTCTTTGTTTTATGCATTCTGTTTCAAATCCCCAAAATATAACAACTACAGTATTGGGTTCGAATCCCTCTCTCATAATGTCATTTTGATAATTCGGGAAAATTTAGTCTCTAAAAAAAATGAACCCTAATGCCTCCGTTTGCATCGGCTTTGATAATTTTTACAAGTTATGTTAAGCATGAAGATTATTTTTTGCATTGGGTTTGATAATAACCCCTCGTTTAATTGAACCTTCGATAAATGAAACTATGCAATACGAACAAAAAAAGATACCCATGAGTAGCTTTAATTATTTAATCTTCATTAGGAAACATTATTGTGATAGCTAGGGAAGGGATATTTATATCCATACGGTCAATTTGTGCTTTAAATTTTATTAAGCGTTGCATGTTACCATGCTCTATTTTTTCATTATCAAGAAATTCCCATTTTTATGTAAAGCAAATATCCACCAACTTAATTCGGTTTTATATGCAAAGTTCTCAAGCTATTTATTCATTATGAACCATGCAATAGGAGTTGCAATTAACTATAGCACCAATTTCTCTATTTAAGCATTTTTTCAAAGTAATCAATTCTTTAAATAGCAATAATCATATTACAAAGTATAGATAATTATAAAAAGCAAAAACTCACTCTTAAAGTATTATACATATTTACATGTAATTACTTACAATAATTGCTCCATCACTCTTAAAAACTCTCAAGAGCTCTCGCCTGTAGGGGTTTGAAACACTACATTTTATTGAATTATTCTGAACTAACTCACTTCTTTTGTATAATCAAATTTGATATAATAAAGACTTGCAAGTCATTTTTTACAAACATTTAAAAGCCGTAAAGATGACAGTTACAAACGAAACTCCTATTGCTATGTTAACAGTAGGCCAATTAAAAAAGGTGTTAAAATTAGAAGAAGCAAAAGAGGAATTGGTAAAAGCAGATTTTACAAAAGAAAAGTATGTGTATGGGCTAAAAGGAATTCGCGATACTTTTAAAGTATCTCATGCCACAGCCCAAAAGTATAAAGATGGTATTTTAAAAAATGCTATAACACAACACGGACGTAAAATAATTATGGATGTTGAAAAAGCCAGGGAACTATTTAATGGGAAAGGTGGTTTGAAATGACAAATGAGCCCATCTCCATTAAACAAGCAAATAGGATGATAACGATTCAGAATGTTTCTGAATTCCCTATTGAAATATTTCCAAGTTACATTCAAGACGTAATAATAGAACTATACAATAACTCTAACTTTAATATTGATTATACATCGGCAGGTATTTTTGTTGCAGTTGCCACAGCAATTGGTAACTCATTTCACTTAGAACGTAATAGTGAATGGAGAGAGTCAACTGTACTTTGGGTAGCAAATGTTGGCAAATCAGGTCAGAATAAAAGTGCCCCAGTAAAAACAGCATTCCGAGCTATAAGTAATAAACAGAGTGAATTTAATAAAGAGTATAAAGAACAATTGTCTTTTTATAGTTCTGATGAAGGTAGTTCGATACCTACTTGTAAAAAACTATTCACTACTGATCCAACATTTGAGGCTCTTGTTAAAATGCATGAGGAGAATCCACATGGGATAGCACTCAAACCAGACGAGTTTAAGAGTTTTATAAGTAACTTAATTGGATACAGTGGGGGTTCAAAGCAAGCTCAACACCTTTCAATGTGGGATGGTGCACCTATCTATCTTGATAGAAAAGGTACAGAAAGTTCGATGGTTGAAAATCCATGTGTATCAATAATTGGTGGTATTCAAGATGATGTTATTGCATCGCTCAAAGCAAAGGACATTAAAGATGGATTTTTTGAACGAATTCTTTTTGCAATACCTCTCAAAATGGAAAAAAGGAAAAATTCTAGAACCCAATTAAATAAGCATACTATTGAAAAGTATCATAAAAAAATGAGCGATATTCTTGAATCTACACTTGGTATTAAATCACCTCAAGTGGTCAGATTATCTGATGAGGCAAATGAATTATTTATTGATGAACAAGATGAACATGTTGAGCCATCAAACAAAGATGGTGTTGTTTCTGGTATTCTTTCAAAAATGGATAGATATATGCTTCGTTTTGCATTAATAATAGAAGTGCTTGATAGATTATCAAAAAGTGAACCTGTAATAGGGGTGTCAAAAGACAGTATGCAAAAAAGCATATTGTTAAAGGAGTATTTCTATAAAAATGCCCTCAAGCTAAATAGTATGATTTTAGATGTTTTTGAAGACAATTCAAAAGAAGGGAAAGTGTTGAAAATAATCAGAGCTATAAATAAAAAAGAGTTTACCAATAATGATTTTATACAAGTTGCAGGCAAACTGAATATTGCAAAAGAATCTTATGCTTATAGGTTATTATCTCAAACTAAATTAGCTCAAAAGGTGTCAAAAGGCTTGTATGAAACAGATTTATTAGATTAAAACCCTGTGTAGTTTGTAGAGTTGTACAGTTTGTCTGATTCTCAGTTAATTAAGTGTGTAGTATGTGTGCAGTAAGTGTACAGTAGCGTTTACAATTAAAATTAGATTGTACAGTTTGTACAGTAGATGTACAGTGGTAACTGTTTGATATGTAGCTATTCAGCACAAACTCTACAAACTCTATCCCTTTATATATATTAATAATTTTTAAGTCCATGACAGATATAAGATATTCGTTAGAAAAATACTCAGGAATGAAATCAAGGCATGTTTGTCCTGAATGTGAAAAAAGAACGCTTACTCGTTACATTGATAATGTCAACAATAATTATTTAGCTGATTATGTGGGTAGGTGCAGTAGAGAAGAAAAATGTGCATATCATTTTACACCAAAGATGTTATTTGCAAAAATTGGTTATAAAGCCGAAACTAAGTATGTACCTAAACCAAAAATGCAAGAAAAACAAAAGCCATCCATTATTAATAAACAAATAATGGAAAGCACTCTATGTAATTATAATAAGAATAATTTTGCGAAAGGTTTATATCAATATTTTAACAAATCTCATGTTGATGCAATTCTAAAAAAGTATTGTGTTGGAACTGCAAAGAAAAACAAAACGATTTTTTGGCAAGTAAACAGAATAGGGGAGGTTAGAACAGGTAAAATAATTCTTTATGATGTAAAAACATTAAAACGAACTTCACATATTAATTGGGCTCACTCAAAATTAAAGATCAAAGATTTTAACTTAAAACAAATCTATTTTGGAGGACATCTACTTACTGACACAGTAACACCAGTTGCTGTTGCTGAGGGTGAGAAAAATGCAATATTAGGTGCATTGCACTATCCACAATTTAATTGGATAGCTGTTGGCGGTGTAAATATGTTAAGTATTTCTAAATTAAATTCATTAAAGAACTATTATATTACTCTTTTCCCTGATAAGGGCATGGCATATGAAAAGTGGACTAAGCTTGCAGAAGGCTCTGTTTTGTCGATGAAAGTAGATAGTGTAATTGAAAAATCGCAATTATCTGAAGGTTCCGATATAGCGGATCTTGTTATTTCTATAAAGAGAATGCATTTTGAAAATAGTCCAAATGGAATTATTGAGCAATTAATTGGCATTAATCCGGAATTGAATAAGTTGATCGGAAGGTTTGGTTTAATGGTTGAATAGTTAAAATGAACTGGTTTTTATAAACAAGGCCATGAAAAGCTTGGACAAATAAAAAAAAAGGGGACTATTGATAGTCCCCTTTTTAGTCCCTTGTTTTTATAAGTCTTTAATAATCAGACTATGCTGCGGAGAGTGGGGGATTATTCATCTCCTTTTAGTCGATTCATGAAAAAGTTCGAACCGGGTTCTCATCCCCTTGATCTATATTATTAATCAATAGTTCGTTAAATTTTAAGCGGCAATTTTGCCATAATCCAATAGTTCTTTGACAATTTTTTGATTTTTTAC
>JAEINW010000038.1 GCA_016342715.1 Salinivirgaceae bacterium
TTGAACAAGTTTTTGGAATGTAAAAACTAGTTGCTAAGCGACTTTATTTGTTAAAACAGGCAAATACAAAAAAAAAATGGAGCTATAAATGAAATAGTCGCTAAGCAACTTTCAAACCTTTCGGTTTAATAACGCCGCCAAATCTAGCGATGTTAACGGGTTAATGAAAAATTTCCAGCTTCTAGTTTCACTGCATACTGAATACTGCCTACTGTTAACTGCCTACTGCTTACAGCACACTAATAGTTCATTAATGAGGGTGTCTAAAAAGTGAAAAACTATAGCTGTACACTTTCAAATTATTCGCTATCGCTCATGATTGCTTTGTTATTCGCAATTGCTCATGAGCTTGCAAGCAAGGTTCGCTCAGTTGAAAGAAGAGAACACTGATAAGGCTGAAAAAACTGATTTGATCAATGATGACGACTTTAGCCCTTAATGTTGTTAAAATCAGCCAAAACCTACCTACCGTCCAGGCAGGTCTGCATCATCTCTGCCTACCAGTCCAGGCAGGTGCGTTCCATTTTAAATTTAACTATTATAATGTGAGTTTTCAAAAGTTGAACTTTCCTTTTTAGACAGCCTCATTGAATGTGACTCAGCTGGGTCTCGAACCCAGGACCCCATCCTTAAAAGGGATGTGCTCTACCAACTGAGCTACTGAATCAATTGTTTTTATAAGTATTTCTTTTCTTTTTTTACATTTTAGTTAGTATTCTAACAGCAGGTGCTGTGAGTTCCTGTGGATAACGAAGCTGCCTGCTTTGCTTTTAAAGTTACCAAACCATATACATTGCAAAACCGAAACAAATGAAAATAAAAAACATCAAATGAATATTTGAAATAACAATGACTACCATAAGGTAGCCATTGAATGTGACTCAGCTGGGTCTCGAACCCAGGACCCCATCCTTAAAAGGGATGTGCTCTACCAACTGAGCTACTGAATCATCGGTATTAGAACTTCATGAAAAAAGTGAAACAAGCTTGCTTCACTTTTGTGACTCAGCTGGGTCTCGAACCCAGGACCCCATCCTTAAAAGGGATGTGCTCTACCAACTGAGCTACTGAATCGTGTGCTTTATTTTTAAAGCGATGCAAAGATACTATCTATGTTTTATTTTCCAAACCTTAATGCCGCTTTTTTTAGTTTTTTTTAATCTTTAATTTATATGGGTTTGTAAATCATAATTTTAGTAAAAAAAAAAATTGAAATAAAGTAGACTTGATGTTTAAAATAACACTTTTTACCATGTTTCTGTGCCAATTTAACTAAGAACGACCTAAAAAAAACAAGGAATATATTATAAGATATTATTAAATCCAGCTAAAAGTTCAAAGAATTTATTAAATGTAAAATATCGTACGTGAAATTAGCCTGTTTTACTAGTATGCTCTAATGCATGCATATTTAAAATTTCAACGTTTCCATGTTTAAGAGAAAAAGATGCTGTTTTGGAATGGATTCCATTACAAAAAAAACAGTAGAAAACTAAAAAAAATACAACATCGATTTTACATCTTTTAAGGTAAGATTAGTGAGAATAGACCTTTCTGAAACAGAAACTGAAGTGCTTGCTGTGTCGTTACTAGATCAAAACAAATATGATTTCAATTGCATAAAAGAGTTGTATGGCAAAAGATGGGTGACCTAAGAAGAAATAAAAAAATTTATGCAACGACTCATGATTGAGTTCTTTTCATCAGTAAAAGAAAACGGCGTGTTACAAGACTTCTACGCCAATTTATTTATGCTAAACCTTGTTTCTTTTTTGGCAGAACCAGTTGTAGAACAAGTATACAAGGCAAGTGAAAATTGTAAATACAGACACCATATAAACTGGACATCAGCTCTGACTGATGTAAAAAAAAGATTGATTCTTTTGTTTCTCAGAAATGTTAATAAAATCGATTCAATTATAAAATCAATGTGAAAATCTTTTAAAGCAAATAAAGAGGCAAAAAAGCCAGGAAGAAAATTTCCACGTGATAAAAGGAAAAAGGTTTCCCGGCAAAAAGCGTTTATCAATTAAAAATAGTCATGGTAAATAAATATTCAAGTTTTATAAATCGACAGATTGCACACAAACAGGTTGAATGGGATTACTATGTCTGAATATATCACATAATGAAACTCCCCGCCGCAAGCAGACGGGGTATCCGTTTAGGAATTATTTTTTTTCGCCTCAAGTGGCGGGGAATAAGGCCCAAGAGATCCTACGACTACGCTCAGGATCAGTTCGACTAATTAATTTTGCTGCACAAAATCAAAGTCTCACTGATTCAAACGAATATGTTGTCTTGTGACGATAATCTATTTTTGTTAAAAAGTGAAGTCCTCATATAAACTGTTCGAAGAAAAGGGAAAATATAATAGGAATGAAAACTTTGAAAAATATATTCCGATTTTGATATTTCTTTATAAAACAGCTAAATATTAATTGCTTAAGTAAATGGCATTAACAGGAACTCACAGCGTCTGCTGTGAGAATACTACATAAACGTAAAAAATAAAGAAAATATATAGAATGGCGTATCAATACCAATTCATTAAGTAGCTCTGTTGATAGAGCATCCTAAACTCTTTATGGAGAGTTCTGGGTTCAAGACCCAGCTGAGTCACATAAGGAAAAGCTAATCAGGAAAAATTCTGCTTAGCTTTTTTTGTTGAATAATTTTGGTTCGAGAAGTTTATCCCGATTGAGGAACGAATATCGGGAAGACCCAGCTGAGTCACATTCAATGGCTACCTTATAGTAGCCATTGTTATTTCAAATATCCATCTGAAGCTTTTTATTTGTTTAGGTTTTGCAATGTATATGATGTGGAAACTTTAAAAGCGAAGCAGGCGCTTCGCTGTCCATTGGAACTCACAGCGCCTGCTGTGATAATACTACATAAACGTAAAAAATAAAGAAAATATATAGAATGGCTTATCAATACCAATTCATTAAGTAGCTCAGTTGGTAGAGCATCCTAAACTCTTTCTGGAGAGTTCTGGGTTCGAAGACCCAGCTGAGTCACATAAGGAAAAGCTAATCAGAAAAAATCCTGCTTAGCTTTTTTTGTTGAAGAATTTTAGGTCGAGAAGTTTATCCCGATTGAGGAACGAATATCGGGAAGACTCAGCTGAGTCACATTCAATGGCTACCTTATGGTAGCCATTGTTGTTTCAAATATCCATCTGATGCATTTAATTTTTATTAGTTTGTGTTTTGTAATGAAGGTGGTCTGGAAACTTTAAAAGCGAAGCAGGCGCTTCGCTGTCCATTGGAACTCACAGCGCCTGCTGTGATAATACTACATAAACGTAAAAAATAAAGAAAATATATAGAATGGCTTATCAATACCAATTCATTAAGTAGCTCTGTTGATAGAGCATCCTAAACTCTTTCTGGAGAGTTCTGGGTTCGAGATACAGCTGAGTCACATAAGGAAAAGCTAATCAGGAAAAATCCTGCTTAGCTTTTTTTGTTGAAGATTTTTGGGTCGAGAAGTTTATCCCGATTGAGGAACGAATATCGGGAAGACTCAGCTGAGTCACACAAAAAAAGCGTTCCAATATGGAACGCTTTTTTTTTATTCAATAATTATTGTTTCCTCAAGTGATTTTACAAATAGTTTATACCAAACACCTTGCTCTTTTAATCTAGCAATTCCTTGAGGGTTACCATTTTCGTAATTAATAATTTTAGTTAATTCACCCATTACATTATATATAAGCCAAATACCTTCCTCTTTATCATTTATATAACTACCTATTTTCCATACATTTCCATTGGGATGGTAATATTTCCATTCACCCAATGATTTTCCATTTTTATATCCACCAATCTGCTTTAAATTACCATTTTCAAAATAAACTTTCCAAATATTGTCAAATTGATTATTGAGAAACATTCCTTCAGAGAATAATGAGCCATCAGGATAATATGCTTTCCATAAACCTTCCTTTGCATTATTTACGTATGCCCCAATCTGGGCAATTGATCCATCGGGAAAATATTCAGAAAAATCCCCATCTCTTTTTCCATCAATATAATTGGTAATTATCCTGCTATTTCCATTTTTATAAAAATCAAATAAAGTTCCATGAATTTGGCCATTTATATAAAAACACTTTCTTAAAATATTTCCATTTTCATAATAACCAGTAAGGGTATCAATATACCCTTTTTGGTTCCGTTTTCCTTCATAATTTAAGGCTCCATTATTATAAAAAGCTCTATAAACTCCCTCTATTGAATCCATATTATATTCTAATTCTTCATGAATTATTCCATATTCATTATATTCTTTTTCTATACCATTTCTTTTTCCAAGAAAATAATTGCTTTCCTTTTCAATAATACCTTTTGAATTATAGTGCTTCAATATCCCATGGAGACTATCATTTTTAAAATTACCTTTTTGCCTTAATCTTCCATTAGAATCAAAATATTCGTAATTACCTTCTTTTTTTCCACCTTTAAAAGTATGTATCAATTTCAATTGATTTGCCTTATAATAGACATAATATTCTCCTTCAAGTAAATTATTTACATAATTTGCCTGATGGATTACATCACCCATCTTGTTGTAAAAAAAATAAGTCCCATGTCTAACAGTATCGGATTCATTAATAAATGCAAAGTATTTTTCCTTTAAAGCAGATGAATCTTTATAGTATTTTAGAATGGGTCTTTGAGCATAAAAATCTTTTACAATAAAAAAAAGAAATAACAAAATTATGTATCGAAGCATACAAAAACATTATAAAAAAAGTTTACTTAACATTGATTACTATTTGCGTACCCTCCAAATTGCTTTTGCTCCCATAATCAAGTATAGCTGCCAATGAATAAGTTCCTTTAGGTAAGATATTTTTCATGTAAAGTTCAATTTTTCTTGAATTTTTCGGATACAATGTAAAATTGTTTTCTTCAAAATTTGTTTCTTCACCCGTTTCAATATTTGTTGCAATTAAAAAGACTTTACAATCTGTAATAATGTCTCCTAAATTATTAATAAGGGCATTAAAAACCCTTGTAGAATCGGTTTCCGCCGATATTTCTGACATGTTTCCAATTGTAGCCTTAAAGCCTCTATTGGTTCCTGGTGTTTGATATACATTAATTGCGATACGACCACTTACCATAACACCTGCTGAAATACCCTTATCTACCGAAAAAGCTGTTTGCTCTTCAGCTGTTCTAACAAAAATTATTCCCCACTTTGAGCCATATTCATCCGTAGGTTGCTGTAATGATACGGCAATTTCTTTTTCTTCATTGGGTTGAAGTTCAAAAAATGAAGGGGCAATACTGATCCAATCTGCTACACTGTTTTTCATACTACCAGCTTCAACATACGAACCTATACCTTTATTATTAATACTATAATCACTTACATTTAATATAAATGTCTCCATTTTACTATTGTGATTTTTCACATTAATAAATTTTGTTTGAGCTTCTCCAGGCTCAGCACTAAAAAATAGTTTTAACGGTGATACCTCAAAATCTTGAGCGATTAAAGAATTGAAAGTAAACAATATTATTATTGTTATTATTAAATAGTGCATAATCAAAAATTAAATATCAATTAAACCTTAAAATTATATCAAATAATAGACTTTACAAATCATTTTATCAGGTTTTAATTAGAATGTAATATTTAAACAACATTAAGTGGATTTTGAATCAGCAAACAAAATTGTGCCCCTGCTGTTTGTTTTTTTTAGCAAGTACCTAAATTTATTACTATTTTTGAATTGTATTTTTTCATATATTTATAACCTATGAGATCGGCATTATTAAGCATTGTATTTATATTTGGTGTTATTACACTTTTATTTCCTCAAAATATTAGACAATTGTCAAGAGAAGAAAAAAATCAGATTGATCGTCTTTCTGAAATGGCAAATGTTTATATAAATGATGGAGAATCTTATAACGCAGGTAAAGCTTACAGCCAAATTGCATTTGTCTATTGGAAAGCGGGAAGACCCAGAGAAGCCATTGATAATTTTATTTCATCTGCTGATTTATTTTTACAAAAAAATAAATTTGAAGAGGTTAAAAACACTTATTCTAATATTGGAGTTATATACACTGATCTAGAAGAACTTGAATTTGCACTTGAATATTTTAATAAAAGTTTAGAAATAAGAAGAAAAATTGGGAAAAAATCAGATGTAGCTGCAGGCTTGGTTGATGTAGCTTATATTTTGCAGGTTTTAAAATTTAATGATGATGCCATAGAATTTTTGGAAGAAGGGCTCGCAATAGCTACTGAAATTGAAAACTCAAGATTAATTTTAGATTGCTACCAATTGCTATCCTTAAACTATGAGCAAAAAGGCAATATTCGGAAATCACAAGAATTTGCTGGCAAAGCTGAATCATACCAAACATATCTTCAAGAAGTAAGTAGGAAAGAGGATTTTGATGAAGAAATCATTGAAACAAAACAAGAGGTAGCCAAATCGGAAGAAGAAAAAAGGTTAGCTGCAGCTTTATATGAATTGCAACAAATTAAATTATTATCGGCACAAGACTCATTAAACCTTACCTTAAGAGCCAAAGAAGATAGTTTAACCATTCAAGCAGAAGTGGCCAGAGCTCGATCCTTAGAAATTGACATTCTTAATAAAGCAAGAGAAGTACAAGATTTGCAGATTAAAGAACAAGCTGCTAAGGAAAGAAGTCAACGATTAATCATAATAATGATTGCTGGTGGTTTATTATTAATGGTATTTCTAGCCATTGTAATGTTACGAGCGAACCGAGCCAGAAAAAAAGCCAATGTAAAACTTGAAAAACAAAACAAAGAGATTGCTGAAAAAAGTGAGCAGCTGGGTAATGCGCTTAAAAAGATAGCCCATCAAAATCAGAATATTACTCAAAGTATTAATTACGCAAAAGGAATTCAAACTGCCTTACTTCCTAAACCAGAACAACTTAAAGACTATATTGAGGATTCATTCATCTTGTTTAAGCCTCGTGATATTGTAAGTGGCGACTTTTATTGGTTTCGCGAAATTGATTCCAAATCAAATATTTTTAAAATATTTGGTATGCATCGTAGAGATGATTCCAAAGCTGAAAACGGAACAACCAAAAAATTTGTAATCTCTGCAGTAGATTGTACAGGTCATGGGGTTCCGGGAGCCTTTATGAGTATGATTGGTTTTAACTTGTTGGATGAAATAACCAACAAAGGAATTAACCGCCCTGACTTAATACTTGAGGAGTTACATAGAGGGGTTCGTTTTACACTAAAGCAACGAGAAACCAATAACCAAGATGGTATGGATATGGCCATATGCGTTATTGATACAGATGCCAAAAAAGTAGAATTTGCGGGTGCAAAGAATCCCTTGGTATATATTCAAGATGGTGAAGTATTTCAAATAAAAGGCGATAAAAATGGCATTGGAGGCAAATCAGACGAGCATAAATTCGAACTTCACACCATTGATGTTTCAAAACCCACATGGTTTTATCTCTTTTCCGATGGTTTTATTGACCAATTTGGAGGTGATAATGGAAGAAAATTTATGATTAAAAAATTCAGAGAATTACTATTTCAAATTCATGACTTACCTATGGCAGAGCAAAAAATATTCTTAGATAAAACCCTAAAAGATTGGGTTGGAACAAAATACAATCAAATTGATGATGTGTTGGTTATTGGTTTTAAATTGGATTTTCTCAATCATTCATCATAATAAATGATGCTTTAATAAATTTTAAGATAAAATTTATTACTTTTTTGAAACAAAACCCTTTATAAACACGTTTTTTTTAATATATTGCAAGCTGAATTAAAATTTTGTCAAACTAAACATTTTAATCATATGAAAAAGTTAGTACTTTCATTAATGGCATTTATTATGACCATTATGGTTTACGCACAACCAGTAGCAGATAATGCTATTATCCCTGTGTCAGTCACTTTGAACTCAATTTTGAGATTAAATGTCACCTCTGGTGGAAATATTGAGTTTCAAGTTAACACATTAGAGCAATATACTAACGGTATTACTAATTCTGATAGATATGATACTCGTTTTACTGTTGCTTCATCAATTGATTTTGATGTACTATTGTATGCAGAGGATGCTACACTAATTGGATCGGACTTAGCATCAGGTTTAAGTACAATGGCTCTTAATTTTGTGGGCTATGAAATTTTGTCTGACGGAACTGGAGTTGATGCAACAGAATGGGATCTTCCAGCAGGTTATCAAGGTTTAATAAATTTACCTGCTAATGCTCAGGCTGAAGCTGTTGAGGGAATTGCATCTGCCGCTGCAGGAGATATTGATCAAAATGCATTTATTATAAATTGGGCTTTAGCTGACGCCGCTGTTCAAGGTGGCACTGGTGGAAATGCAAATACACTTTTAAGCGCAAATTTAGGATCTGATAGATATAGCACAAATGTATTTTTAGTGCTAAAAGCTGCTGATTAAATCAAAGAAATTAACTATGAAAAAGTCAGACAGCGGGTTGTTGTTTGGCTTTTTTAATTTATAAGAGTTGAAGAATGAGATATAAACATTTAATACTAGTTTATCTATTTTTCATGTTTAGCAATATTTCTATCTGTCAAAATATTACATCTAGGATAACAATTTTGCAAGGATCTTCAGTTAATTTTGTATTTGATTCGTACTCAGACATTGAAAATGGAATTACCTATGAAGATTTTACCGAAATTCGTATTTATTTTAACGATACAACTGATTTAGGAGCTCCAAATCCCGTTTCAAATGGATGGGAACTTGATGTTAGAGCAAATTCAGCTACTTTCGAACCTGATTATGGGGTAACTACATTACCATTAAATACAATGCAGCTTAGAACATATTATTATTCCACTGCGTATGGTCCTTTTGATTTAGGTGCGGCTGATATAGAAATTGCTATTTGGGAAAATCTAAAACCAGTGATAAATGTTGTTGAATCAATTATAATATCATATGATTTTGGTACTGTTGTTGGACGAAAACTTGATGGATACGGTTCAGACTTCTTCTCTACAGATCTTATTTTTACTGTAAAAGCAAAAGACTAGAACATGACAAAATGGCTTACATGCATATTTGTCGCTCTCTTATCACTTCTTATTTTTAATAATGAAGTTTATTCTCAATTCTCTTTTCTTGAGGATGTTCATGACCAACTTGAAGTCGATTTTTTAAGAAAAAAAATTGAAGTTTCAACAAACGAATCTTTTTTCAATGTTCTTAAGGTCAAGAACCCTTCCGATAGAGAAGTTACTTTTCAAACTAATTTCAGTTATCCAGCTTCCTGGTCTTTTATTGGTGATAAAAACCAACGGGTCACATTATCACCAAACGACTCTATTTTAATCCCTTTTAGAGCGGCTGTTTCAAAAAAAGCAAAAGGTGAAATTGGCTACACAATTGTTGCATCGTTAACCGACTTAAATGGCAAAACTTTTAAAAATGAATATAGTTTTGTAAATATTCCAAAAATTCAAAAGATATTCTTTTCTCCTGTAAATAGAGTAGAATATCTTGATCAAACAACAAAAGAAGTTGAAATTGGATTAAGAATTGGTAATTCTGGAAATACCGATGAAATATTTTATCTGGAATTTATGCTTGATAAAACAATTGAAACACCTGGAAGCATCCAAGGATATTACCGAAAAGAAGTACTGTTGAATTCATACTCTGATACTATTATTAAATTACCTGTCAATCTGGTTCCCAAAGCAAACTACTATAATAAGAAATTTCATAGAGTTAGTATTAAAAGTACAACCGTTGATACTGTTTTAAATAGTTCCATATGGGTAAAAGAATTGGAAGATAATATTATAAATGAAATCCCGAGTAAGTACAAAATGTTATCACTTGAATTATCAGCTCAAAACCTATTCTCTGATTACAGTCCTACATATTCAGGAGGTATATCTGGAAATATTTTATTTAAAAAAACAGGGAGTATTTATTATTCAATGAGGACATATGGCAGTAATTTTTATACTGATCCATGGAAATATGGGAGATATCTGACAGAATATAATGCAAAACATTTTACAGTAACAGCAGGAGATGTTAGTTCTAATATGGAACAAAGCATGTTTGGTAGAGGTATTTTAGCCGAAGTTAATTTGGGGAAAAGCAAAATAAGGGCAATTGGAACAACTTCTGTTTTCTTTGAAAAACATAATATGGGATTGGCTTACCAAAGTTTATTTCCATTTGGTAGCATTGAATTAGGTGGTTCATATGTACAAAATAAGCATGAATATTTTGATTCTAAAGTTGCATTTTTAAACTCTAAATTAAAATTTAGAAAAATTGGTAACATAAGCACTAAATTTTCAGCTAGTATTGCCGACTATTACAGTACCGAAGAAGGGAATCAATATTTAGGTTTTGGAGGTGAATTGGGATATTATAAATTATTTTTCAAAAACACTACATTAAATATCAATACTCAATATGGTGGCAGAACTTTTTCTGGCCAATTTAATGGTCGAATAGAAACTTCAGGAAACATAAGTCACATATTATCAAACACTAAATCAATAAATATACTTTACTATGGATCAAGAAATGCTCCAGCCAAATTTTTTAATGATAGAATTACACCTGAAATATTCTCTTTTTACGATGAAACCCGAGTAAATTATAATAATATAGTTTCAAAAAGACTCAGCTATACTTTTGGGCTTATTTCTGAATCAAAGGAAGCAAATAATTTCATTGGATACACTGATAATTTTAAATTTAAAACACGAAATGCCCTTTTATATTCATCACTAAGAACTAAAGATATAAGTGGTCAACTCTCTTTTAATATTGTTCTCAAAACAGGTATGACATTTGTTTCAAAATATCCAAATGAAAAATTTGATAAGACTACTGTGAATAAAAATTGGGAGACCTTTGTTATCACATCAAGCTTAAGATCAAGAAAATGGGGAATATATGCTAGCTACAATCATAGGCCACATACAATAAATCAACAATTTTCATATTTTAGTGCTAACTATTTTAGTAAAAGTGTTCGCCTTTTACCCTACCTTGAACTATTTCTGATTCCTAAACATTTGAAATTAGTTACACGAGGAAATTATACCTTCGATATCACTTCTGAAACCAATAGGTTAAATCTTGCAAATGATCTTGTAGGCTATCTTCCCTACAATTTAGAATTAACATTTACAAATACTATTGGCTATCAATCTAATTATGATAAAGTTACAGAGACGAAATTTAAATATTCCAGTACATATTTTGAGTTTCGACTTAAAAAGGACTTTGTTATTGATCAACCCAAGTACCAGTATCATAACTTAGACATTGTTTTCTTTAAAGATTTTAATGGAAATGGAGTAAAGGAAAAAGATGAACCTGGAATAAAAGATGTTCTATTTAGCATTCAAAAAGATGAGGAAAAAGTTCTTGAAGAAGAATTTAATACTTCAGGATATTTTATGCCTACTGAATTACTCTCCAATTTTCAAGGAGAAATAAAATATAAAAATATTCCAAATGGTTTTTATACAATAAAGTATAATCCCATATCTGCCATTGAAGGTGCTTATACATCTGAAAAAAGTACTGATTATATTCATATCGGTAGTAATACAAAAATGTATATTCCATTTGTTGAAAACAATAAAATATTTGGTAAAGTTATTTTAAATAGGTCAAAACTTTCTAATTTAGGAAGCATTGATATCAGCAATATAAAAGTTACTGCAGAAGATTCTCAAGGGAAAAAAATATCATCTTTAACAGATGAAACTGGTAGTTTTATTCTATATGTACCTAATGTCGATAAATACAAAGTAAGAGTAAACAATATATTCTTTGAAAACTTTGAGTTAGAACAAAATGATTTCGAGGTTCAGTTAAATGGCTATCGTCAGTTTGAAATTAATTATGTTTTTAATGAAAAGAAACGAAAAATAAACTTTACTGCATCCTATGATTATGGAAGTAGATTGGATGGGCCTGGTGTGGAAATTGTGCGAAGAACTAATTTATCGGGTACTATAAAGGATGCAACCACTTTAAAACCTATTGTTGCTGAGATTAAAGTTGTTAACAAAGAGGGTCATGAAATAACTTCAGCAAAATCAAGTTTAAAAACTGGTATATTTTCATTAAGTTTTGTGGCTGGTGATGATTATTCAGTGGAAGTAACATCTGATGATTATTGGTTCCATGCCGAAAAATTATATAGCCAACAAATTGTAACATTTAAGAATCTTAAAAAAGACATATTACTTAAAGGTATCACTGTGGGTTCTATTATACCTATGAAAACACTAAATTTTGAAGCCGGTTCTTACGATATCCCTGCAACCTCGTTCCCAGAATTAGAACGCCTGTTAAAAGTTCTAAAGAAAAATCCAGCAGTTAAAATTGCGATACATGGTCATGCCGATGATTTGGAAATTCAAGACAGTGAAACTGACTTAGCTTTAGAAAGAGCCAAATTGGTTGCAAAATACCTAATTGCTAATGGTTATAATAGGGTTAAGTATGTGGGTCATGCTAATACCAAACCAATAGCAGATAACGATACTGAAGACGGAAGAAAGCTAAATAGAAGAGTTGAAATTGTGGTTACTGGTAAATAAAAACAAACCTAATTTTCAAAGAATTTAACTATTGAATAATTAACTTCTTCCTTTTTATCAATTATTAAATTTAAATGACCATTCTTTTTATAAAAAACATCCTCACAATTTGAATAATAAGGTAAAATTGATTTACTAATTAATTCTGGTGGAGCAGCTACATCAAGTTCTCCTGAAAAAATAAGAGTCTTTGTAGTTGATAGTGCATAACTAAAATTAGTTGGTTTATCATCCATATAATTTGATGGATTATAATACATATTAATAACGTCAGAAATTTTCGACCCAATTCCTAATCCATTTTTAATAATAGCATTATTATCCCAACCCCATTCATATTTTTTTAAATACAAATCGGGCAATATTAGTTCTCCCGGGTAGTTCAAGTAAAATTTATTAATCTCCAATGCTATATTATTAGTATTTGTGTCAGAAATGCTTTTTAATAAGTGAAAAGTCTTTTCAATATTATGGACAGAATACAATTGAGCAAAAGCAAAAAATAATAATTTATTACAATCAATTACTGAATTATTTTGATTGGTAAATGATAAAATTGAATGAACGCCAAGCATAAATTCCGTAAAATTACGAAAGCCTGTTTTTGTAGAATCTTTGAAATAATACTTATAAATTAATTCTATTTGATCATTTAAATATTCTCCATAAAAATGAAAATCACCTATAGGTCTGGCTCCAATTAAAACTAATTTGGCAACTTTATTAGGATGTGTTTGATCATACAATTGTGATAGCATGGTTCCATAACTAAACGAGATAAAGCTGATTTTTTCGTATCCAAGATTCTTTCTTACACTTTCAATATCATAAACAACCTCATGCATTGTGTACCCTGAAATATCAATACCACTTTTGCTTAAAGCAACAAAGCAATCACTTAATACCTCATTTATAGAATGCTCTTTATTATTCCATAGGGAATCTGCAAAAATTCTCTTACTTAATTCTGGACAATCTAAGGAAGTCGATCCATCAACACCTCTATATCCAACCAAAACAAAATCATGATTTTCAAGAAGCGCAACATTTATAAGTTCCGGGTTAATATTTGACTCTCCTGGCCCACCATTTAATAAAAATATGGGCTCTAGTACCGAATCGTTAGAAAATGCTTTAATTCTTATTACAGGGATTGTAATTAGCCGGGAATCTCGTTTCTGACGATTTTCTTTAACCACTAAGGTACCAAAATCGGAATAAAAATGATTAAATATACCACTGGTCCAAAGTATGGTATCTGCTTTAGAAGTAGGTATTATTTTACCCGTTTTTGAATGATATAATTGTGCATTGCATTCAATACACAAAAAAGTAAGTATGATCGCCGTCCATTTTAAATGCGGCATGAATAATTAATAACTTATTAATTCAAAGGGAATTTCAACAATATCGGCATAGGATTCACCAGCATCCTCCATGTCTTCGTCATCCTCCATATAATGCCATTTAACCGATACCTTTTTGCCTTGCTCAACTATTAGAGCAAAACGTTCCAGAACATCTAAAATCTGCTTTGATGAGGCCGAGTTAAAATATTCCATATTAAACTCAATAACCGTATCCTCATTCGGATCTTCAGCATAAGCTTCAATCCATTCTAATATGGGGGTATAGAATTCTTTAACATCTTCAGGCAAAGATTTTCCAATAAACTTAAATTCATTGGATCCTTTATCTAATATCACCTCAGGACTTTCATCTGTTCCAGTAATTCTTTTAGCTTCCATTAAGTATTGTTTTGTTTGTTTAGTTTGAAATTACCTTAATTCATTTGGTCATTCGAAACAAATTTAATAATTCGCTTTCTCTCTAACAACAATAATAATTAAAATTTATCTTTTAAACGAATTAAGTTTCGAATTCTATTTATAAGCGATGGATGTGAATAGTTAATAAACACGTAAGCAGGGTGTGGTGTTAAATTACTTAAATTACTTGATGATAGCTTTTTAAGACCAGATATCAAATGCATTGCATGGTAATTTTCAGCAGCAAAATTATCTGCTTGATATTCATTTTTTCTTGATAAAATATTCATGAGTAAACCCGTTACTGTTGATATTGGGGAATACAGAAGACTAAAAGCAATCAAACCAATGTGAAATGCGGGTTGATTCACTCCTAAAGCTTCACTCAATAACGGATTACTAATAAATAAGCTTAGTAGGTATAACATCAATCCAAGTTGCAGCATTGAAATTACTAATCCTGAAAGGGTATGCCGTTTTTTATAATGCCCAATTTCATGAGCCAATACAGCCACTATTTCCTCAGTCGAAAGGTCATTGATTAAAGTATCGTATAAAACAATTCTTTTCTTGGGTCCCAATCCCGTAAAATATGCATTTGCCCGGGTTGATCTTTTTGATCCATTGATTTGATATATGTTTTTAAGGGTAAAACCAACTTTTTGGGAAAACTCATTAATGGCATTTTTTAATTCGCCTTCGTCTAAAGGTGTTTGCTTGTTAAAAAGAGGTACTATTAAATTACTGTAAAACAGGGTCATAAATAGCATGAAACCAGCTATAAATACCCAACAATAGATCCAGAAAAGATCGCCTGTTACTTCGAATAATTTATATACTATCGAATAGATAACTCCTCCCAATACTATCGAAACCAGATATCCTTTTAATTTATCGAGAATAAATATTTTTTTGGTTGTTTTATTAAATCCGAAGCGTTCTTCAATAACAAAGGTTTGATAAAGAGAAAAAGGCAAACCCACAATATCTAAAGCAAAAAATAATATTCCAAAAAACATCAATCCTATTGCTATTGGATGCTCCACATAGTTTTCTACCCAATGATTTAACTTTCCAAAACCATGAAGAAATAAAAAACCAATAATCAAAAGAAAACTGAAAGCAGAGCTTAGGTTTGAAAACCTAGAGTTTACCTTTGCATATTCTTGCTGCTTTTTGTATTTATCATCATCGTAAATTCCATTGAGTTCTTCTGGTATTGGCTTCCCTCTCCAGCTTGAATTTAACCAATCAAAATATTTTTCAAAAATAAATTCAAATACAATAATTCCAATAATAATATAAAATATTGATGTGTACATAATTCTAATCCAATCCAAATTGTTTATCTAGTTTTTCGTTTATGCGTGCTCTTTCTTTTAAGGTGTTCTTATAATCTATGGCCAAATAGTGATTATATTTCATTATTGATTTTTCGATCCAAATTAAGGCTAAATCAATTTTTCCTTGAACCTCACAAGCTAATGCCATATTATAGCATGCAGCGGCAGCAATTCTTGAATTTTCTTCTTCGGTATATTTTTGCCAGATTTTTGCAGCATCTATCCATTGGTCTTTATATACAAAATTAGCAGCCTGAACTAATTCTTGACTCCCCGACACAAAAAAGTTTCGTTTTTCGGTTACCCAGTATGGCATAATTCTATCGGCAATCGCAGCAGAAATATCATGTGAAATTTGCTCAGCAATTGAAACTCTTGAAGCACTCTTTGCCAAAGCATCTGAATAGGCATTTCTTGAACTGAAATTTTCAAAAGCAATCGTATCTCTATAGATTTTTTTATCAATTATTTGTTTTTGATAGGGGTCATATATCCGCCATAGTGAATTTACAATTAACACCATACTTTTATAATAGGTATATCCATAACCATCGTAATATGAATAATTAACCAAAGTATCGTCAATGGCAAAAGCCTCAAGTGATAATAAACCTTGTGTATTATTTGCTTCGCAAATTTGTTGAACCTCATTCCAGGGAATGGCTTTTAAAAGTTCTTTGGGCTTTTTGTAATAAATATCAGGTAAAACAATCACCGACTCCATTCTTGGAGATTCATCAATAATTGCACCTACAGTGTTAACTATATACTGTGTGGCTAAAGTATCTAATGAAAATAATTGTTTTTGAATTTCAAGTGTGAATGGACTACTTGGTTCTACAATGCTATTATTAACAATTAGCAAATTCTTAATGGGTCCAGGTATATTTACTTCAGCTGGAGTAATTACTTGAATAGACACGGTTCCAACTGTTTGGCATCCAACCATGATTAATACAAGAATAGAAACAAAAAGAATATTTTTTATATAATAGTTCATAGATGCTTATAAATTATATTAGTCCCCAATATTTTCGTAAAAACCATTCAATTGCAAGCAATGATAATAAGATAAAAAATAGAAGTTTTATATCGAGTAAATCAGAAAAACTTTTGTTTATATATGTTAACGAAACGATATTTTCATTAGTTTTTATTTCACTTATCAATGAATCTTGCGCTTCATGTTCATAATAAAGGTTCCCATTACTTTGAATGGACATTTTATACAAAAGGTTATGATTTGCTTGCATCTGATTGTTTTCTAAGCTTGATTTCATAACAATAAACTTGCCAGTTTTAGTAAGTTCTTTATCCCCAATGTTGGTATTTGCCTTGTATGTATAGCTTCCCTCTTGTTTTATACCAGTATTAAGATAATATGAATCCTCTGTTTTTTCAAAAACGTAAGGAAAAACGTTTCCATTCTCGTCAGTAATTTCAAAAAACAGATCATCTTTTGTGCTTAACTCATAGGAATCGTTGTAAACTTTACTTTTTATAATTAGCTGTTTTCCACTTTGGTGCACCTTTGGAAGATCAACAATTAATTGATCTGATTTCTTATTAACTGACAAATATTGGATGGTTTTCATAACAAGCTCATCAACAAATAGCTGCGATGATGTTTTCAAATACTCATTAATTCGCCACCTCCAAATGCCTTCACCCAACAAAAATGCTTGGCGTTGATTCCCATTATCGGTAAAATACCACAATGGTAAATTTGAATTTACACCTCCAACTTTTTGATAAAACAATACTTTTGATTTAGGTTCTTCGCTATAATCACCATAAGGCAGGTTTAAAGGCGGAAAATCGCTCAGGTTTTCATTATCAATAGAGAATAACGAAAAATTAGGATTAAGGTATCCTTGAGCGTCAAAATGCATTTCCTTAGTTTGTTTTATTTTAATAGATGTTTTAAGATTATTCAATGCCCGAATGGAGGTTTTTTGCCCAATAATATACCAAACTGGCATTTCTTGGTCAATTATCTTAGAGTAAATTCCGGTAAGTGAATTTGAATTAGAAGGCAATTGATACAAAATAACTAAGGCATATTCTTTCAAATTTTCGTTAAACTCACTAATGGGATATGCAAAAAAATCAAAAGCCGGATTTTGTGACACAATTGTATTAATAGCTCCTATATCGGGATGATAGCCTTCATATAGCAAAGCTATTTTGTTTTTATCTTTTTTTATTTCAACAACAAACTGCTCCGAATTATTCAATTTATTGCTGTCGTCAGCGTCACTGCTTAACCTTACTGAATAGGAATTTAAACCCGCAGCATCAGCTTTAAGCATAAATTGTATTTTTTTAAAAAAATCATCGGAATCAATATCAATCCATTGTTGAGTTATTTGTTTATTGCCATGATATATTTCAACAGATGCCTTTTTACCAAATAATTTATTTGCTTTTACATTTACTTCAACAGGAAAGTAATTTCCTAAAAATGCCTCACTATTATAATTAATATCAGCAATAAAAACATCAGAATTAATAGTGGTATCGCCCAAAGCAATAGAGTAAATTGGGAATTTATATTTTTGCGCTAAAAAAACCGGATTTTGACCCTTATTATACAAACCATCGGATGCAATAATTACGGCACCAATATTTTCATTGTATAATTTGGTATCAAAAATATTAAAAAAGTCTTCTAAATTTGTTTCAGAATCAGAAAAATCAAAACTTAAAGAATCAGAAATTCTTTCTCCAAATTGATAGGTTTTTATCTGATAATCGGCACTTAATTCTTTTATTATATTTTGAACATTTGCCTTTATTTGTTGGCTTCGCAATAAGGAGTCGACCCCACTTATTACCGAACTAGAATTATCAACGGCTACAACAATTGTTGGTTTTTTTTCAACAGAATTTGTTAATTTAAAAACTGGTTTTAATAAGAGCAAACCAAGAGAAAACAAAACTAAAAACCGAAGAAGCGTTAATATATTACGCTTTAGGCCAGAAAGTTCCGTATAATATTTTTTCTTATAAAAAAATAGTGAGAACACTGCTGATAAAACCAAAATTAACAGTATCCACCACCCTGAATATGTAGTAATTATATTAAAACCCACTTAATTTTAATTAAATGTCCCTGTTAATAACTATGTGATTAACAGGGACATGTATATAGTTTTTCCCTTTAATTATGTTAGCATTGCGCCACACACATTCACAACTTGTCCACTTACGTAAGATGATAGATCGGATCCTAAGAACATAGCAACGTTTGCTACTTCTTCAGCACTACCTCCTCTTTTTAGTGGAATGTTTTTTAACCAACCTTCTTTCTCAGCTTCGGGCAATGAAGCAGTCATTTCAGTTTCAATAAAACCAGGAGCAATGGCATTACAGCGAATGTTTCTTGATCCCAATTCTTGAGCAATTGATTTTGTAAAACCAATAATTCCTGCTTTTGATGCAGAATAATTTGATTGACCCGCATTTCCGCGAACACCAACAACTGAGCTCATATTAACAATAGATCCAGAACGCTGTTTAAGCATGTATTTTTGAACGGCTTTTGTTAAATTGAACACCGATTTCAAATTTACTTGCAACACTAAATCCCATTGTTCTTCACTCATTCTCATTAACAAACCATCACGTGTGATACCTGCATTGTTAATAAGTATATCCACTCTTCCAAAATCTTTAACTACCTGATCAACAAATTCCTGTGATAGGTCAAATTTGCTAGCATCTGATGCGTAACCTTTGGCTTCAACACCAAACGATTTCAATTCTTTTTCAACTTCCAAAGCATTGTCATCCATTACCAAATCAGAAAATGCTACGTTCGCACCTTCCTGAGCAAATTTAATTGCAATCATTTTACCTATACCGCGTGAAGCTCCTGTAACTATTGCTACTTTTCCTTCAAGAATTTTCATAAATTGAATTTTTAATTAATATAAAAACGGAATAAAAAACCATTCCGCCTGAACATATTGCGCACAAAGATAAAGAAAATAATATTACGAAATATGCAATAAAACAACTGTCTCACCATTTTTAGTTGTAGGCATAAATTACCCACTTATGAATAATTTATCTCAAAAATATAATTGCTTATCTAATTAAGATATTAACATTTATTCTATAAGGGAAGAATCCGCAAAAATATCACCCATAAGATTAAAAAGCTGTTCCGAATTTATTGGTTTCGATAAATACCCAATACAACCTGCATCCAAAGCATTTTGTTTTTCTTCTCCCAAAGTGTAGGCAGTTTGCACAACAATTGGAATTTTGGCAATTTTAAGAATTTCTTTGGTTGCATCAATTCCATTTAAAACAGGCATGCGGATGTCCATTAATATTAAATCGGGTCTATTGCCAGCTTTAATAAAATCTAAGGCAATTTTGCCATCTTTAGCCCAAAATATTTCAACGCCCGTCGATTGTAGAATATATTCTAAAACTTTATAGTTTTGTTCTACATCTTCGGCTATCATTATTTTTTTATCACTCCACTTGTTCGATATTTTCTTATTACTCACCTCACTTTGTGATATTTTTTGATATTCGGTTTTTGCTAAAGGATGCGTAAAATAGAAAGCAGATCCTTTTCCTGGATAGGAAACTACTCTAATTTCACCATCAAGCAGCGCCACTAAACTTTGACAAATTGATAAGCCTAATCCAGTTCCGCTATATTCTTTGGTATATGATCTGTCAATTTTACCAAAACGTTCAAATATTAATTGCTGAGTTTCTTCTGCTATTCCAATTCCCGTATCCTGCACATAAAACTCAATGGTATCTTGCCAAACATTACTAACTCCAAAGTGAATTACGCCTTTATCAGTAAACTTTATTGCATTTTCAATTAAATTGCTAAAAATCTGTTTAAAACGAAAAACATCTGTGTCTATTCCAAGTGATTTGTATTTGTCAGGAAGATCCATAATCAACTCCAAATCATCATATTGCATTAAATCTGTATCTTTACTATGGTCAAAATATAATTCATCAAAAATATAAGACAAAACATAGGTGTCCTTTTGAATCTTAAGCTGCCCTGTTTCAATTTTCGCAACATCAACAATATTATCAACTAATGTGAGTAAATCATGTCCACTCTTTGTTATCAATTCAATAAATTCTTCACGTTCTCCAAAAGTAAGATCAGGATCTGCAAGTAAGTCTGAAAATCCTATAATAGCAGTCATTGGAATGCGAATGTCATGCGACATACTTGCCAAAAACGAAGATTTAAGTCTATCGGCTTGTTCCGCCTTTTCTTTTGACGAAACTAATTTCTCTTCATACGATTTGCGTGAAGCTATACTTGACACTAAAATTGTTACCATTTTAAGATATTCAATTTCTGTATTATCCCACTCACTGTTGGGATTGTTTTCAAATACTACGGAGCCTGCAACTTCTTCATCAACAATTAAAGGAAAAATATAAGCATTTTCAAATTTAAGTCCTTCTAAATAATCACGAACATCAGATGGTAAATAACTTAGCGAAAAACCAAGCATCATTTTTCGTTTATTTAGGGTTTCAACCCACGAAGGAATTCTGCTAAGCGGAATTTCAAAATTTTCGGGTAATGAATTAACTTCTTTTGTACTATACTGAACTAATAACTTAGCTTTTTTTCCATCCTTAATATGATCAAAAATATATAATCTACGTGGTTTAAAATGATAAACGATACGTTCAACTATTTTCTTATACTTTTCAATATAATCCGATTTGTAATTAAATACTCTCAAAATTTCAGTGAGTAATTCGTTACGCTGTAAGTTTTTACTCAACTGATTTTTGGTATGATACAAATCATTTATATCAGTAAATTTACATATTGCCTCATCTTTCGAAACGCCTATTAATTTTAAATTAAAATACCTCTGCAATTCATAGATGTGAACTTCAAACTCTTGAGTATATTTTTTTTCAATTTGCCCAGATATTTCACATTTAACATCGGAGCTTAAAAAGTCTATGAGTAATTTTCCTATTATTTCTTCTTTTGAATTTTTAATTGCCTTAACAGCAGCTTCATTTGCATCTTTTATCCTCCAATTAAAAAACGATTTATTCGATGAATCAAACTCAAGAACAAACATTAAATCATCTGTAATAGAATTTAAAAAATCGTATGATTTTTTTAGAGAACTTACTTCTTCTTGCTTTTGAACTAATTCGGCTTTATTAGCAACTTTAACTAAAATTGAAATTTTATTATTAATTAGTGGAAGTTTTTCTGCACTTAATTTAACAAATATTGTTTTCCCTGCTTGTGATATAATTTTACTATCAATGGTAAATTTATTTGTCTTCGATTCTACAATTTCAGAAATAAGCTGTATTATTTCACCTCTATACTCTGGATGAATAATTTCCGAAAACTTTGTTGTTTCTATTTCTTTTCTCGTTGTATCAAGTAATGAAAGTGCTTCTCGATTTATAAATTTAAACTTTTCACCATGAATTAAGAATACCCCTTCATCAACATTATCAATTATTTGTTTGTATAAAGTTTCAACTGAAACTAACTGGTTTTCTTTTTGCGCCACTGACGCTTGAAGCAAATTTTTCTCCTGTCGGAGATCTTTAACTAACTGCTCAAGTTCTTTATATGATAATGGCTCTGGCATAAATTCTGGTATTTTTTGTTAAAGTAACATATTTTATAATCTCCAACAAATTATAAGAATGAATTTCAGTTGTAAAAAACTGATTTTAATTAGTATTTTTGGTCAAATTTTAAAACAAACTATCAATGAAACATATACAATTCTTAGTCTTATTATTCCTATTTAGTGGAATGTCATTATTTTCATATGCTCAACATTACAAAATTGCTGTTGACATTGAAAACCTTGGAGATAGCACCGTTTATTTGGGTTATTATTATGGAGATAAGCAATTTGCAAAAGACACAATTACCTTAGACAAAAATGGCAAAGGTGCTTTTACTGGTAATGATACATTATCCCGTGGAGTTTATTTTGTTTTGGTTCCTGGCAATATGTTTTTTGAAATTGTTATTGATGAAGATCAAGATTTTAGTGTATCGTCAAAATATAACGGTAATGCCGGAGATTTGACAAAACATTTAAAGTCAAAAGGAAGTTCGGAAATGGACTTGTATTTAGATTATCAACAATTCATGTCGAAGCAAAGTAATTTGGCTATTAGTCTTAGAGACAGACTAAAATCAGAAAAAGATGAAGTTAAAAAGAAAGTATTAACGGATAGTTTAAATATTTTACATGAACAGGTAAAAGCTAAATGGACAACTATTGAATCAAAGCACCCAAGTTCAATCATTGCATCTATACTTTTATGCAATAAAGAAATTGAAATACCAGAACCACCAAAAGACGACAATGGAGTTATCATTGATTCCATGTTTCAGTATAAATATTATAAAGCTCATTATTTTGATTATGTAAATTTTACTGACCAACGACTTTTATTCACTCAGTTTTATCATCCAAAAATTGAAAGATATTTTGAAAAACTAATCATTCCAGCTCCCGATACGGTAATAAAGGAAAGTAAAATGATTCTTGATAAAGTCAAAGACAACGAAGAAATGTTTAAATACACCTTGCAATTCCTATTTAATAAATATAATAATTCAAACATTATGGGAATGGATAAGGCTTTTGTATTCTTTGCTGAAAATTATTATTTGAATGGAGTTGCTCATTGGGCCGATTCTACCTGGCTTAAAAAAGTGGAAGACCGAGTTCGTGAAATTAAACCAAACTTAATTGGCAACAAGGCTCCAGAAATAAAACTTCTCGCATTTGATGACAGTTTTGTATCGCTACATTTAGTTCAAGCGGAATACACCGTATTATTCTTTTATGAACCAACTTGTGGACATTGTAAAAAAACAACTCCAAAAATGAAAGCTTTATACGAAAAGTATTGGGAAAAAGGTGTTGAAGTTATTGCTATTTACACTCAAGTGGATAAAGAAGAATGGTCAAAATTTATTAAAGATCAAAAATTAGAAGAGTGGATTAATGCATGGGATCCATACCATCAATCAAATTTTCGATATTATTACGATGTTCGTTCAACGCCTTCAATATATTTGTTAGATAAGGACAAAAACATTATTGGAAAACGAATTGATGTGGAAACACTTGAGAAAATACTTGAAGACAAACTCGGAAAATAAACCACTATGGATTGAAAATCTATAGTTTTAAATTAAATATCGGAATAAAATTACTTAAACTAAAAAATGAATAATGAACACCGATTATTCGCTAACGCTCATGAAAACGCTTCGCTAAGTTATTCGCTAACGCTCATGAGAGAAGTTAACGAATGTTGAATTCAGATGGATTAAACAAAAAGAAAGAATAATCCTTTCAACTTCTTAAATCTTAAATCGTTTACTGAGCGAAGCGCTTTCATAGCCTGCCCCGACTTTATCGGGGAACGCCTTTAAAGAATATGTTTTTGTGAGTAATCCTTGTTCAATATTCAAAACCAATATATTTATGAAACTACAGTAACTACAATGAAATTGCAGGATTTTAACCTTTAACTAGATAATAAAATAACAGTAGCCTGACAATTGTCAGGCTACCTTGTAACCAGAAGGAACATAGAAGAAATCCTTCAAAAGGCCTGATATGCAGCCAACAATCAGGCCTTGCCTTCCGAACGTCCGGAAATTTTTAATTATCTTTTATTACAACATTAAAAATAAATAATGTTACTACTGACGATGCAAATATAACAAGCAACGAAGTCATAATTTTTCGCATCACATCCTCTAAACTAATTATATCCCAAATTGCTAAAACGGCAATTGCTGTTACTATTACAACTAAAGCTGCAAGAACATACGAAGTAATTTTTTTTGCTGTAATATTCATATTTTCTAATTTTTTGATTACAATTTATAAGCAAATTCTCCACTTACAAAATTAAAATCTCACATGAAATTTTAACACAATAATAAGCGCTGTTGGTTTAATGGACGATATCGGCAAACGATTTGTTACAATCATTTTAAATTCTAAAAACGTATAGGGTGAGTAATTTTATTAGAATCACATCACTTGTTTAAATATCAATTATTTAACACAAGTATTATTTTATAATTTTGGAATAAATATGTTCATCAAGAAAAACATTTTCTTTAAAAATATTTTCAACAATTGTAGCTTCATGTTTAAACCCGTTCTTTTCTAAAACCTTTATTGATCCGATATTTGATTCAAAAACAGAAGCCCAAATTCGATGAGGATTATGATTTTCAACAATATACTCACATAACCATTGAACTGCACTTGAAACAAAGCCTTGTCCCCAATAATCTTCGCACAACCAATAACCAATTTCAATATTTTTTGAATGCACATCTAATCCTAAAATAAACCCAATATTACCAATAGGATCCTCATTTAAAACAAGAGCAAAACTAGTAGGTTTCTTTTTATTTATATTCAATTCAATCCAAGTAGTTGCATCGTCATAAGTATATGGATATGGAAAAATATTTCTAAGATTCTTCCAAATATTATAATTGTTTGCACTCTTTGCTAAATAAGCTTCATCGCCTTTTTGCCAGGTTCTGATGGAAAATCCTTTGTTAGTTCTATACATCGGAAAAGTATTTGTTAAAAATTAATATTACTGCGAAAAAGAAAGTTCCTTGCAAAGTGTGCTAAGAATTTCGAAAAATACGCAAAGTTCAATCGTTAGATATATCAAACTTTGCGTTCTTTGCATTATGTTTTTTTGCGGTCTTTAGCTGGAAGAAATTACCTTTTTAGACCCTAAAAATATAAATATGCTTATGCATTATTCTTTTGTTTCAGATAAAAATACCGATCGAGAAATATTACCTCCATTTCTAAAATAGTAGGTTCCATACGAATATATTACTTGCACATATTCCTTAGCAATTCCACCTCTGTTAACAATTACCCTTTTAATTTTTTTATTTGGTTTTTCGTAATTTTCAACGGTAACGCCTTCGGGATATTGTTTAGCTAATTCATTAAGAAATTCTCGGTCACGTTTTTCACCTTTGTAATCAAAATCTTTTTTATTGAAAGATTTTTGAGATGCTTCTAATTCTTCTTTTCTTTTTCTTTCAGCTTCAGCTTGAATTAAAGCATTTTGTTCCTGTATTTTACGCTCACAAATATCCACTTGATCATTAGGATATTTCTCATTTGGTTTAATGCTTAAAGCCGATTTATAAAGAGCCATAGCCGAAGAATAGTCTTTTGTTTTAAAAGCAATATCGGCATTAGATAAGCTTTGATTGTATTCAGCATCAATTTTTGCTTGTTTTGCATTATCCCTATTTTCCTGATCGATTAAGTTTTGCAATTCAACCAATTTTGATTTTGGTAAGGGATCATTTTGTTTTAAACCAGAAGCTAAATTATATTGTTGCTTGGCATTCTGATAATCTTTTTGATTTTTAAAACCATCGCCTTTCAAAATTGCAGCTGAAAAATCGGCATCAAGTTTGGCTGCATTATCTTGCGTAATTTTATTTATTCTAGCAATTTGTTGATCAGGATAACTTTCATCGGGCTTAATGTTTTTCGCATCCAAATACAAGGATATTGCTGATTCAAATTGTTTGCCACCAAAAGCTTTATCTGCTTGAGCAATTTTATTATTATATGCTTGAAATTGTGCATTTAATTCTCCATCACGTTTTGCTTGTTCTGCTAATAATTGATCAATTTTAATAATTTGATTTTTCGGATGATCCTTTTCAGGCAACAGTACTTGAGCTTGCTGATAAACCGGTTTTGCTTGACTATATTTTGCCTGATTAAATAAATTATCGGCTTGGGCAACTAATAAATCAAAGTGCTTACTCTTTTGTTCTTCTTCTTGTATTAGTTTTTGAATTTCGGCCATTTTTTGTTTTGGCAATATTTCATTTGGTTTAATATTAGCTGCTTCTTGATACGATTTTAAAGCACTGCCATAATTTCTAGCAGAAACAAAGCTAGCTCCTTGTGTTAATTTTAAATTATACAAATTATCTTTTTCTGCTAAAGTATTTACAATATTTTCAATTTCAGAAATTTTTTGTTTTGGGTAAACTTCATTAGGTTTTACTTGCAAGGCTTTTGAATAATTCAATTTTGCTTGTTCATAGTTTTTAGCATTAAATTGATTATCGGCCAACGAAATAAATGAATTATATTGATTTTCAATACGCTGCTGATCTTCTAATAATTTAGCCTGCTCTGCCAATAATTTATCAATTTCAGCAATTCGTTGTTTTGGGTAGGCTTCGTTTGGTTTAACTGAAGAAGCTGATTGATATTGCCCTTTAGCAGTATTCAAATCCTTATTCTGATATGAGGCATCCGCCAAATTTATGAAATTATCATAAGCTGCTTCGTTCTTAACCAGTTTTTGTAAAATACCATTTAATTCAGTAATTTTTTGTTTTGGGTAATTTTCATTTGGTTTTAAATTTGAAGCAATATTAAACTGACTTAAGGCTTGCTGATAATTCTTTTGTGAAAATAAATTATCTCCAAGAGAAACAGCCTGTTGATATTTATTATTGGTTTCAGCCAATTGTGTAAGCAAATTATCAATTTCAGAAATGCGTTGCTTTGGATACATTTCATCAGCTTTTACATTAGCAGCTTGCTGGTAGAATGATTTAGCCGATTCTAATTCTTTTGAATTATACTTTGCATCGGCTTGTAAAATTAAAGCATCGTATTGTTTTTGAATTTGTTCGCGTGAAGCTTTGTCAGAAAGTTGTTGATTTATTAAAGCATCAATTTCACTTATTTTCTGCTTTGGATAAGCTTCCATAGGTTTTACCCCTATTGCCGCTTGATATTGACCTTTTGCCTGTTGCAATTGCTTGTTTTGAAAAGCTGCATCTGCCAGCTTTATATAATTATCGTAGGCAGCTTCGTTCTTAACCAGTTTTTGTAAAATACCATTTAATTCAGTAATTTTTTGTTTTGGGTAATTTTCATTTGGTTTTAAATTTGAAGCAATATTAAACTGACTTAAGGCTTGCTGATAATTCTTTTGTGAAAATAAATTATCTCCAAGAGAAACAGCCTGTTGATATTTATTATTGGTTTCAGCCAATTGTGTAAGCAAATTATCAATTTCAGAAATGCGTTGCTTTGGATACATTTCATCAGCTTTTACATTAGCAGCTTGCTGGTAGAATGATTTAGCCGATTCTAATTCTTTTGAATTATACTTTGCATCGGCTTGTAAAATTAAAGCATCGTATTGTTTTTGAATTTGTTCGCGTGAAGCTTTGTCAGAAAGTTGTTGATTTATTAAAGCATCAATTTCACTTATTTTCTGCTTTGGATAAGCTTCCATAGGTTTTACACCCAATGCCGCTTGATATTGACCTTTTGCCTGTTGCAATTGCTTGTTTTGAAAAGCTGCATCTGCCAGTTTTATATAATTATCGTAGGCCGCTTCGTTTTGTCGCTGCTTTTCTAATAATTGGTTTATTTCGGCAATTTTAGTTTTTGGATATAATTCATTTGGCTTAATACTTACAGCTAAATTATATTGTGTTAATGCCTCACCTAACGATTTATTGGTTAATAACTGATCGGCTTGTGAAATTGCTGCTTGATATTTTCGGTTTTTATCTGTAATGCCTGCCAATAAATTATCTATTTCAACAATTCGTTGTTTTGGCAAAACCTCATTTGGTTTTAAAGCCGATGCTTGTTGATAGAGTCCTTTTGCCGGTTGCCATTCTTGCTTTGTATAGCGTTCATTGGCCAATGTAATAAATTGATCGTATTGCTTTTGTATTTCGTCAAATCTTGCTTTATCAACAAGCTGTTTTGCTAAAATGACATCAATTTCACTTATTTTTTGTTTAGGATATGTTTCGTTTGGTTTTAATTGCAAAGCATTCACATAAGTATCCTTAGCATTTTGATACTGTTCATTTATCATGTGCTGATCAGCCGTTGATATCATTTGATTATACCTCTGACTTATAGCATTTGCTGAAGCAATTAAACGATCAATTTCAGCAATTTTCTGTTTCGGATATACCTCAGTTGGTTTTACAGAAATTGCTTTTGTGTATGAATTTTTTGATTCTTGATATTTCTTTAGGTTAAATAAACCATCTCCTTGGGCAATAGCCTCTTGATACGCTTTTTCACGAGCTGCCAACTGATCCTTAGCATTATTCATGGTTAGAAGCTTATTTTCAATATCATTAATTCTACTTCTTGGATATTGCTCTTCAGGGTAAATAGCCAAAGCTTCTTGATAATCAACTTTTGCTTCTTGCCATTTTTCAATATTAAAATTATTATCAGCCCTAGCAATAGCAACATCATAGGCTCTCCGTTTAGTGGCAATATCACCTAAAAGCTTATCAATTTCTGCTATTTTTTGTTTTGGGTAAACTTCGTTTATCTTTATAGCTAAGGCTTGATTAAAAAATGTTTTTGAATTTTCAAATGCTTTTTTATTGAATTCGGCATCGCCTTGAGCAATGGCTCTATTATAAGCTGCGTCAATCTCTTCACGTTTTTGTTGAGCCATTAATAATAGAATTCTATCAATTTCGTTAATCTTGTTTTTTGGATAAACTTCGTTTGATTTTATTGATAAGGCCTGCTGATAATTTTTCTTTGAAATCTCATATTCTTTAACAGCAAATGCATTATCTGCAACTTTAATAAATCCTTTGTATTTTTCTTCAACAGACTTACCCGCAGCTAATAAATTATCAATTTCAAGTATTTTCCGATTTGGATATTGTTCGGCCGGTTTTAAATCACTTGCTTCAACATAACTCGCTCTTGCTTCGGTATATTTTTTTGTACCAAAACTAGCATCTGCTTTTGCAATGGCTTCTCGATAGGCTTTTTCAAGTTGTGCCTTTTCTGCATCATTAGCATTTAATTCCGATATAATTTTATTTAATTCGGCAATTCTATCCTTTGGATATTGCTCATTTGTTTTAATTTGACTAGCCTCAATATATTTATTAAGCGAGGGCTCGTATTGTTTTGCGGTATACGATCTGTCGGCGGCTGCAATGGCATCCATATAAGCTTTATTCTTTGCTGCTAAATCAGCATCCATTGAATCCTGATCTTCCAACAACCTGTCAATGGCTGCAATTTGTTCACTTGGATATTTTTTACTCACATATTTTAAAGCTCTATTGTAATATTTTTTTGCATCAATATATGATAGTTGCTTGTAATTATTATCAGCAATTTCAATATTTTTTTGATAGTTTTTCTCAGCATTTTCGTCTTGCGAAATGATTTTACCAATCATATAAATCTGATCGTCTGGGTAGGGATCGTAAGGATCTAAATCAATGGCTTTATCATATAACTCAATGGCATCATCGTATTGCATTTTATCAAAGGCAGCATCGGCTTGAGCAACTATCTTCCCGAAAGCCTCACGCTTGGCTTTTTCATATTCACGCATTAATGATTTTAGGCGTCTGAGCATATTATTTGTATACTCTTCGTCGTAATCAAAAGCACCAATATTACTTACAAACATAATTTTGCCAATGGGTTCATCAAGCAATGATGCATCAAAGCCAGTTATTTCAGGAAATAAACCTACGTTAAACTTATATTCCCAAATACCAACATCTTCAGGGGGAATATTTGTATTAAAGGCTAATTTTTTTGAAAAATATCCTTGTTTCCCAATAACAATTTCATATTGACTATTTAGGTTAATTTTTAATACAAATTTACCCTTATCATCAACAGGATAAACTTTTTCTTTTTGTCCATTGTTATATACGGTAACCTTTGCATCTAACAATGCTTCTCGTTCAACCTTAACTGATCCTTTAATTTCAAGATACCCTTGATCTTTTTGGGCATTAATAAATGAAATATTAAATAATAATATGATTGAAAATATAATAATTCGCTTAAGCATAGGTTTTGTTTTCAAAATTAGATGGCAATTTAACCAAAATTGATTATTTAACGCAATTTTGAAATTAAAATTAGGGGATTCAAATAGTAAATTGAAAATTTTTGTAAAAAAAATGAAATATCGGGGCAGATTATCTGACCAATAAAATAAAATTTGTATTACAACATAGAAGGTCAGTAGATAAGTTCATATGAACACTGCAATTATAAGGGTTTATTATATGTGCAAATGCTGTCAGGAGCTACGCACGCTGACCAATTTAACCTGACACGATCCGAAGGTCTTGTCAGCGTCTCTTTTACGAAAATGAAACTAAGTAGTTAACTACTGTCCTCTATAAAATAATAAACAGATGAAACCCTCATCTATTAAGCAAGTTTTAGAAATGAGGTTCAAAAATAAAAGGAGATGAATAAAAAACAAGCTGTATGATGTTTTCCCTGATGAGGCGAACACTATTTAAAAAAAAGTATCATTACTGAACAGCCAGTACTTCTCTTAGTGATACTATTTTAATAATTTTTGATAGCTGTTCTTTTGGGTAATCTTCGTCTTTAAATCGTAAAGCTTTTTCGTACAGTCGTTTTGCCTTTTTATAACTCTTTATATCATAGTATTCATCGGCTATTTGAATGTTTTTATCATAACAAATTTGATATTTCGCATCCTGTTCTTCAATATGCTTAATCATATCTAATTGTATGTAAGGATAATTGCTATATGAATCAATTATCGAAGCTTGTGTATATAATTCAACAGCTCTACCGTATTCTTTATTCACAAACACAGAATCGGCCTTTGCTATTCTAGCATTATAAACTTTTAATCGTTTAATCTCATATATTTTTAACCATTCTTTTTGTCTGCTAACTTTCAATTCATCCCATACTTTTTCAAACACATCAATGTCTTCGTTATATTTTATACATGTGATTGTTTCGTTAATGTTTTAGCCCCTTAAATAGTTTGACTAAAATATAGATTAAAATCTATACTTTTATGATTATGAAAAAAAGAAC
>JAEINW010000039.1 GCA_016342715.1 Salinivirgaceae bacterium
GTGAAGTTAAAAGAGGATCATCAGTTAAAACTATTCTAAAAAATGCCTCGTGGGCTTGCCCCGAGGATTATTTACTGTTATTTAGAAGGTGCACTTAACACATTTCTGACAGCACTTCTCGAGTTCTGATATATCAATATTACAGCCATTTGTGTACCATTATTTTAGTTGAGTGTGGGCTTATTGAACTCAAAACGATTCATGTTTTTCGGACGATGAAATGTTCCGGTAAAACTTGCTTATAAACTAATTTGACAACATCTATGGATTTGTCAGCGTTGTTAAAAGCAAAGCCCAGATAGGGTGGTTTTATAAGAGTTAAGGAAGTGGAAAGATTAATATTTCCTGCACCTAATAACAGTTACCTCCTGAATCCAACATTCAATTTTAAACTTTTTATTATCCCATTCATCTATCCAGTATGGGTGACAATCAGGAAAGTAATTTGAATATAATTCAATAAGCTCATTAGCTTCTTGGATCAGGCTAGTGTCAACTCTTTTTGCTTCTTCAAATTTATCAACGGCTGCGCAATAAGTTAATGCCCATTCTATAGGTTCTTTTAAACATTCACAATCTTTACCATAGGCAGCGTAGGCTTTACCAATAGTAATATAGGCTTCACCAAACTTTGGGTTATAGTCTAGGGCAAGTAAAGCATGTTTTTTACAATCTTCAGGCTGTTTTTGTTGTAGGTTTATTAAAGATAGTGCATGATAATATTTTGAAATATTTAGACTGTCAGGCGAGTGATTTATAGCAAGGAATAACTGTTGCTCTGCCAATTTATAATTCTCTGATTTCATATAATTAACGGCAGTTTCGTAATATGTATTTGTATTGTTATGCGTGGGAATTGTATCAATGTTTTGAGAAAATGATGTATAACAATTTAATACACACAGAAAGGCTAATAAATATTTCATGCGACAATATTTTAAGTGATTGCAACTGATGCTACACAAAAATAATGCCTGCAATGGGTAAAAGCTATTTATAATGTGTGCCAGTAACCAACCTGACAACATCTATTGATTTGTCAGCGTTGGAAAAAGCAAAGCAATTTTTTTGTTTGTTTTATTGATTGTTAAGGAAGTGGGGGATTAACGATACAGCTAATGCCAGTGCGGACTTGGTAACTTTTAAGTTTCTGTTTAGGCTCATAGCTGAATAAATTTAAGTTGCAATTTAACAATTTTATTATCTAGCTGAAATTTATTTCAGCGGGGTTTACAAATACCTAAACAGAAACAGTTAAAACCTGCACCCGTATTGGCTTTGAGCTGCTGCTAGCGGCTGATATTTTTATAGTCCGTAAAAATAGTTTTCTAATTGATTGAAGGTGTCAAATTTTAAGCAATAATTATTTGAATCTCCAAAACCGTATGATACAAATCCAAATGGAATTTTTAATAAATCACATTGTTTTCTATCGGAATCAGTGTCACCTATATAAATTGGCGATTCTAAATGATGTTTGTCAATTAGGTATTTTATATTTTCATGCTTTGGTTTATAATTCATTCCATGAGCCATTGAATCAGTTATAGTATCCTTTATTTTTGCCCAAGTCATGAAGTGTTGAATTGTGAATTCAGGACAATTGCTAACAATAAATAGTTTATATTTTTCCGCTAATTTTACCAGACCATCTTTTACACCTTCATACAAATCACCTCCATTTAAGTCAATTTGCTTATATTGAAATAAAATTATCTCTTTGTAGATTGTTTTTCTATCATTTGGTGAGAACTCAGGAAGCGTCATCTCTAGATATTGTTCTTCTTCCATTCCCATATACAAATATAAATCATTTTTTTTAACTCTTCTAGGGATATCATTAGATTCAAAGAAATCATTAAATCCTTGAGCATAAGAGTTTACACCATTCCATAATGTTCCATCCATATCAAAAAAGATAGAATCTGGTTTCATTAGTTTATTCATTGTCATTTATTTTATTTGCCGATAACTATTGGTATAATAATAGTTGCGTTTTTATTGTAATTAATTTCCCCTAAAGTAGCAATTTCAATTGAAATACAACATTACAATTACCCACATAACCGCAATTATTATTGATACCGTGTTGCCTGCTGTTATTTCAATTTCTTGTCAATCTTGGTTTTAACTGCGTAGTAATTCATTTCATAACATACACGCCCCAATAATATTGCTGGATTTATTTTATATCTTTCACTTATCTGAATTATCTTATCATCATTGAGTGGTAAATAATTATTTAAAATATCATTTCAACAAGTATTTGAAATTAGTTTTTCCTGAGCAAAAGAGTCCGCTTCATTTTCATAAGTATTAGTAAGGTCTTTTGTTGTAAGGTCAAGAAAGCTTTTTTCCTTATTTTTCTTAAGATGCATTCCAATATGGGCAACTTCATGCATAAGAGTAAACGCAAAATTATCAATACGGGTGTGTCTTAGCGTTAAAGCTACCGCAGGATTGTTTCCTGACCAAAAAGAGAATCCATCTATAGGTGTCTTTTCTAGTTTCTGTATTAGTATTAATTTAATTCCATACTTATTCAAAGTCGCTTTCACATTGTCAATCGTGTTTGAATTTATGTAAAATATATTATTTAATTCTTTACACAATTGATTAACATTATCAAAATTAAATGTATTTACACTTTGAATACTTGCTTCATGAAGAGCTAAAGAACTCCATGCAAACATATTTGTTTCATCAATTTGTAGTTTCTCTGATTTCATATAATTAACGGCAGTTTCGTAATATTTATTTGTATTGTTATGCGTGGGAATTGTATCAATGTTTTGAGAAAATGATGTATAACAATTTAATACACACAGAAAGGCTAATAAATATTTCATGCGACAATGTTTTAAGTGATTGCAACTGATGCTAAACAAAAATAATGCCTGCAATGGGTAAAAGCTATTTATAATGTGTGCCAGTAACAAACCTGACAACATCTAATGATTTGTCTGCATTGTTAAAAGCAAAGTAAGTTTTTTCGTTTTTTTTTGCATAAAGGCCCAAAGCAAAGCGGGGCAGCATTTTTTTAGTTGCAAAAATACAGAACTGCATTGGGGGCAGGGTTTTTACACTTACAAAATGCCAGAACCAAAAGTGCTAGAGCCTTTTTATAGTTATAAAAACCCAGAACTAAAAGGGCGAGAGGCTTTTTACACTTATAAAAACATAGAACTAAAAGGTTGAGGGCATTTTTATGTTAGTTAACAATAAGCTTGCTTAGTTTTGTCAAATGTTTTTAATTAGTATATGCTTAGCCAAAATCATTTAACTTATTAAACATGAATAGAATAAACAACCCAGCGTACAGGGCAACGGTTGCCGAAAGCTGCAATCTGTACGTAAACATTGCAAAGGCAATTCAAGCCCGTACTATCGAAGATGCCTATCTAAACGACAAAACAAGCGATTTACTAAACATGGGTACTGCCATGCAAAATTCGCTTGCTAACGATCGCTCAAAAGACAAAACCGAAGCATTAAGTGATTTAGACAACAGGCGCGATAATTTGCTATCGGCTTTAAAACTTATGCTGCGTGGTTTTATGAATTGGGATAAAAATGAGTACCCAATGCATGCCAATAAAGTGTATGGTTTAATTAAAAATCATGGACTTAAAATGGCCAGCGAGAACTATGAAAAGCAAAGTGCTTTAATGGATTCAATGCTGCTTGAAATGAAAAAACCCGAATACCAGCTTTCATTAAACGAATTGCAACTTGTTGCCCTAAGCGAAAGTTTAGAAGCAGCAAACACTGCGTTTAATTCAGCTTTTCGCGAATCGATGGCCATTGAGGCCGAAAAGCAACCTGTGGTTGCAGCTACAAAAATTAAAAGCGAAGCCCGTAGTTTGCTCATTGAAATAATAAATTATTTGAATGTTATGAGCACTGTAAACAATGAGGTTTACAACACAATTACTACCGAAGTGGCTGAACTTATAAATAGTTTAAACACAAAAATTAAAACACGTATTAGTAATTAATATTAGTATTTGGCTAATCATGTAAAAGGCTTTTTGTACCCGCAAAACAGCCTTTTTTTATTGGGCTATCTTTGGTAATAGTTATTTAGAAAGTGTGCTTAACACATTTCTATCCATATCTCTAGAAATTAATTGTGTCTAGAAATACAGCCGCTTGTGTATTATTATTTTAAATGGGTAGTAGATTAATTGAGCGCCAAAAATTTTTAGGTCTTTCTGACGATGAAATGTTTCGGTAAATCTTACATCAAAAACCCAGCTGTCAATAGCTATGGATTTGTCAGCGTTGGAAAACGCAAAGCAAACTTTTGTTTATTTTATTGATTGTTATGGAAGTGGGGGATTTAACAGTTGGCCGTATGCTGCGTAGCCCGTGTTGCGCCTGCGGCAGGCTATGCATTATACGGCGTGTTGTGTGGTCGTAATTATTCAATTAATTCACATATAAGATTTGCAATAATACTCAAAGTGATTGGAACTAGTGCACTAATTATTACCGACAATAGAGGATATTTCTTTATCTTCTTTTCAATAGAAATAATGAATGGCTTTCGTATTTTAGGCAACTCTCTTTCTAATTTTTTTACGACATCCGAATTTATTTGTTGTTTTCTAAAAGCTTCTCGACAAGAATCACATATAATGGGTTTTTCAGTATTATACAAAATATCCGTTCTTTCACCATTCATATCAAACAAACATCCTCTTGTGTCCAAATGGACGTACTTATACACTTCGTCAGATGACATATCACCAACCAAATGTGTTAAAGCCACAATTTCATAGATTTGCTTAATAATAAAATTTTCTAATGAAATACTTTCTTTTCTCAAAATATCTTCAATCCCATTTAGTGATATTACTCCGCATTTTTTATTAATACGATGTAAGTAAAAGTTGTCTTCAAATCTATAACGCATAATTCCAATCGCGTAATCACAATCAGTAGGACATTTCATCTTTTCTGATAATCCATTACGGGTATATTTTTTATCTAAATAACCATCTTCAACATCACTATCAGGTAAATAGTCAATACAATGTATGTGTACAATTTCAAATAAACTCGATGACCAGTTCTTTATTTTGTCAATATTTAATAAATGGTCTATATGTCCTAATTTAACAATGGCTATTTTCTTTTTCATATATACTGTTTAGATTCTTGATCTTCATTTATGCCACACAACTAATAAATATTCGCAATATAATTGCGGATATTTCAAAAAAATTGTGGTTAATAACCCAAATTGGAATATATCCGCAACTATTTTTAGCTTCCCAATATACCAAAAATATTTCATAACGTAGCCATATAGCTTAATTTACTAAACATAATATCCACACTTATTAACAACACCCCAAAAAAACACGATTTATTAACAATAGTGCAAAAAAGTGTAGTAAAGTGGGTGAATGTGGTAAAAATTTATTTATTTTACATTCTGTTTAAGCGAATTGTAATTCAGGTAGTTAAATGACAAATTTTATAGGCGATCATCCATGTAAGGTAGACGGAAAGGGAAGGATCCTGTTTCCGGCCGCCCTGAAAAAGCAAATTTCAGGCGATGGAACCCGCTTTGTGGTTAAAAAAGATTTGTTTGAAAAATGCCTGATTATATACACGCAAGAGGAGTGGGAGAGGCAGGTGAATCATATAAAAGCAAAAACAAATTCATTTAATAAAGAGCATAATGCCTTTGTACGCGGGTTTTACCGTGGTACAGCCGAGGTGGTGCTCGATGCTAGTAGTAGAATTTTGGTGCCGCGCCGTTTGCTCGAGATAGTAGGTATCGATAAAGAGGTGGTAATGGCGGGCCAAGATTCTAAAATTGAACTCTGGGCAAAAGAAGCCTACGATGGTATTGAACAAAACGATCTTGATTTTGCCGCCTTGGCAGAAAAGATTATGCAGGGAACGAATAATGAGGAGGACTAATGGCAGATTACCACGTACCCGTTTTACTGGAACAAAGTGTTGAAGGTTTAGCGATTAACCCCAATGGAATTTATGTCGATTGCACTTATGGTGGCGGAGGTCATTCCGCACACATTCTTTCGCAATTAAAAAATGGCAAGCTTATCGCTTTCGATCAGGATTCTGAAGCCATTGCCAATAAAATAGACGATAAAAACCTGATTATGGTTCAGGGGAATTTTCGCTTTTTGCGAAATTATTTAAAATACCATGCTTACGAAAAGGTAGATGGTATTTTGGCTGATTTGGGCGTGTCGAGTCATCATTTTGACGATGAAACCCGTGGCTTTTCGTTTCGTTTTAGTGCCGATTTAGATATGCGTATGAATCAGTCGGCCAGTTTAAGTGCGAAAAGTTTGTTGAATGATTACACCGTCGATCAATTAAAATTCATTTTCAAGCAATATGGCGAATTGCACAATGCCTGGAAAATTGCAAATTTAATTAATGATTATCGCACTCACCAACCCATAAATACCGTCGACCAGTTTAAGGAATTATTGGCTCCGGTATTACCCGAAAGATTTCAGGCAAAAATATTAGCAAAAATATTTCAAGCATTGCGCATCGAGGTTAATCAGGAAATGGAAGCCTTAAAAGAAATGCTTTTACAGACCAAGGAAGTGTTGAAGCCCGGAGGACGTTTGTCGGTAATAACTTATCATTCGCTGGAAGATCGTTTGGTAAAGAATTTTATAAAAAACGGCATGTTCGAAGGTCAGCCGGAAAAAGATCTTTACGGAAATGTGGAGGTACCTTTTAAGATGATTAATAGGAAAATTATCATTCCATCTGATGAGGAAATAACACGCAACAGTCGCGCTCGAAGCGCAAAGCTTCGTATAGCTGAGCGTTTGTAGATAGTTAATTTGAAACAAATCCTCCCTAAGGGAGGTGCCCGAAGGGCGGAGGGTGAATTTGATTAGAAAAGTATATGTCAATATTTAAAGGAAAAACAAAAACATCAAAACTGAAAAACGAAGTTAAAACTCCGCTCCGAAATGTTATGGACGGAAGTATTTTAACTCGTGATTCGGTAATTGATCAATTGCCATACGTGTTTTTTCTTACCCTAATTGCAGTGTTATATATTGGGAATAGATACCATGCTGAAAAAATTGTACGTGAATCGATAAAAATACAAGCCGAATTAAAAGAACTAAGAGCTGAGAGTATAACTACCGCATCAAAACTGATGTTTATTAGTAAACAAAGTGAGGTGGCTCGTTTGGTTGAGGAAAAAGGGCTGGAATTAAAAGAAGCGGTAGAACCGCCACAAAAACTGGTATTGCGCGACGATGAGTGAGAATAAAACAAGAACGGAAATTGTAGCTAAGCTAAGTATTATATACTTGGCTGTTGTAGTTTTTGCACTTGTGGTAGTTGGTAAAATTGTGTACATACAAGTGATTGAGCATGACAAATGGATGGATGCAAACACTGTAAGCCAAAAAGATATTATTATTGAACCCAGTAGAGGAGATATTTGCGCAACAGATGGCAGGATTCTAGCCACTTCGGTTCCGCAATATGAAATTCGTATGGATTTAAAAAGCGACGCCATAACCGACGATGTTTTTAACAAGCACATTGACTCTTTAAGCTATCGTTTATCGAAATTATTTCAGGATAAAACCCCACAACAATACAAGCGGAAACTGGTAAGTGCCCGCTATCGAGGAGATAGATACCACTTAATAAAGCGCAGTGTAGATTATATTCAATTAAAAGAGCTAAAAACCTTTCCAATTTTTCGTCGTGGAAAATACAAAGGGGGCTTAATAATAAATCAGGAGAATCGCAGAATTCAACCTTTTGTAAATTTAGCCAGCCGTACCATAGGTTACTTGAAAGATATCGGCACCGATGTGGGAATTGAAGGCGCTTATGATTACGATTTGAGTGGTGAAAAAGGAGTTCGTCTGGTGCAAAAAATTGCAGGCAATTATTGGATGCCGGTAAATGATGGCAACGAGGTAGAACCCCGGAATGGATACGATATTATTACAACCCTCGATATTAATGTACAAGACGTGGCACATCATGCCTTGCAAACGCAATTGGAAAAACATCAGGCCAGTCATGGTACTGCCGTTTTAATGGAAGTTGAAACAGGCGATGTGAAAGCTATTGTAAACTTAACACGCGACAGTCAAGGTCAATATAGTGAGCAATACAACTATGCCATTGGGGAAAGAACGGAACCCGGATCAACTTTTAAATTGCCTGTATTAATGGTAGCTCTTGAAGATGGTTTTATCGATTTAAACGATAGTATTGATACCGAAAATGGAGTGGTTCGTTACCACGACTATGAAGTAAAAGATAGTCATAAGGGAGGTTATGGAAAAATTACGGTTCAACGAATTTTTGAAGTTTCGTCGAATGTGGGTGTTTCAAAAATTATCACACAGTTTTATACAAAAAAGGAAGATCGTTTTATAAAGGGATTATATAATATGTCCTTGAATAAATCATTGAATGTTCCCATAAAGGGTGAACGAAAGCCATATATAAAATTTCCAAGTGATACCTTGTGGTCAGGTATTTCACTGCCGCAGATTGCTTATGGCTATGAAGTGGAACAAACTCCTTTGCAAATTTTAACTTTTTATAATGCCGTGGCTAACAATGGAGAAATGTTACAACCGCGTTTTGTAAAGGCCATTGTTGATCATGGGCAGGTAGTGAAAAGGTTTAGTCCAAAGGTCATCAACCCAACCATTTGTTCACGCGCTACCATCGATAAAGCAAAAAAAATGTTGGAGGGAGTGGTTTTAAACGGAACGGCGCAAAACTTAAAGAACTCAAATTATCAAATTGCTGGTAAAACGGGTACGGCTCAAATTGCTAATCAGAAATATGGATACAAGTATCAATCACGCACTAGTTATCAGGCTACTTTTGTAGGATATTTTCCTGCCGATAATCCAAAGTATAGCTGCATTGTAGTAGTAAATGCGCCAACATCGGGTGTTTATTATGGCAATTTGGTTGCGGGTCAGGTTTTTAAAGTGATTGCCGATAAAGTGTATTCTACCAGTCTCGATTTACATACGGCTCCTTTGGTTACTTATGATGCTGAATTGAAAGTGCCTTACTCTAGAAATGGACATAAAAACGAATTAGAAAAAGTATTGGACGATTTGCATATTCCTTTCGAGAATTTAGGCATAAATTCCGATTGGGTGGCAACAGAAAAACGAGATTCAACCATACGATTTAATAATAGATATGTGAATGATAAAACCATTCCTAGTGTAAAGGGAATGGGTGCAAAAGATGCCATTTTCCTTTTGGAAAATTTGGGTTTGCATGTGGTAATCAAAGGTCGTGGTTCAGTTGGAGAACAATCACTGTCTCCTGGAACCAAGTATCGGCATGGCGATAGAATTGTATTGGAATTAAGAAGTTAGAATGAAGAACGAAGAACGAAGAAACAATGTCGTTGAGTTAGTAAGATCGTATTGATTGCTTTGCCAACGCTACCCCTGACCCCTAAAGGGGAAACCATGCGCGCAGTCCCCTTTAGAGATTTAGGGGCGTACGAAGGGATATTATTTTCTTAACTAAACGAAATTGAATGAAGAAATTAGAATATTAAATTAATAGCAGCTCAAACTCCCTCCCTTTTAGGGAGGGTTGGGGAGGGTAAAAAGAAAATAGAATAATGAACAAGGAACAAGGAATGTTGATTTTAGAAGTTCGTAAATCGTTAATCGGTGTTCCTTGTTCTAAAATCAAAATAATTAGATAATAGGTGACAAAACTAAAAAACATACTAAAAAATATTTCTTTCGAATTGCTTTCGGGTAGTTTGGATAGCGATTTCAATAACATTCTCTTCGATTCACGATTGGTTGAATCTGGAGATTTGTTTGTGGCCGTTAGTGGGTTTCAGGTTGATGGTCATAAATTTATTGATGGAGCTATTGCCAAAGGAGCTACCATTATTGTATGTGAGGAATTTACAGGTAAACTTGATGCCAACCTTACTGTTTTAAAAGTTGAAGATTCTGCAAGTGCTTTGGGTATTTTGGCAAGCAACTACTATGGAAACCCATCGGAGCAGTTAAAATTAGTGGGCATTACCGGAACCAACGGAAAAACTACTACGGTTACTTTGTTGCATGAGTTATTTATAAAATTGGGATATAAAGCCGGATTGCTGTCAACAATTGAAAACAAAATTCATAACATTCAAGTCCCAGCAACGCACACCACTCCCGATCCGGTGCAATTGAATAAGCTATTGGCTCGCATGGTTACTGAAGGTTGCGATTATTGCTTTATGGAAGTAAGCTCGCATTCAGCACATCAGCAGCGTATTGTAGGGTTGAAATTTGCAGGAGGAATTTTCTCGAACATAACACAAGACCATTTAGATTATCATAAAACCTTTGCCGAATATATTAAGGCCAAGAAAATATTCTTTGATGGCTTATCGAGCGATGCATTTGCTTTGATAAATTCCGATGATAAAAACGGAAAAATAATGATCCAAAATACATCAGCTAAAAAGTTTAGCTATGGTTTAAAAACCATGGCAAATTTTAAAGGCAAAGTTTTGGAATCGCATATGGATGGAATGTTGGTAAGCTTTGATCAAACGGAGATTTGGACCCGCTTTATTGGTGGTTTTAATGCTTACAATTTACTTTCGGTGTACGCATGCGCAATCTTACTCGATCAAGACAAAACTCAGGTAGTAGAGGCTTTAAGTAATTTACAAACGGTAAATGGCCGCTTTCAATATATTAAATCAACCGATGGTAAAACTGCCATTGTTGATTATGCACATACGCCCGATGCTTTGGAAAACGTGTTGAATACCATTCGCGAAATCCGTGAAGGCGATAAGCGAATTATTAGTGTTGTTGGAGCCGGTGGAAATCGCGATAAAACCAAACGCCCACTTATGGCTAGCATTGCTGCCAAGTTAAGCGATCAAGTTATTTTGACTTCCGATAATCCACGGAATGAGAATCCTGAGGATATTATTGAAGACATGAAAGCCGGAGTTTTGCCTCCTTACAATAAGCGTCTTTTGGTAATTACTAACCGAAAAGAGGCCATAAAAACAGCCTGTACTTTTGCCAATTCTGGTGACATTATTTTGGTTGCAGGAAAGGGGCACGAAACTTATCAGGAAATAAACGGTGTAAAACACCATTTTGATGATACTGAAGTAATTAAAGAAATATTTGAACTCAATTAACTATGCTGTATTATTTATTTGAATACTTAGATAAACTTAATTTTCCCGGAGCCGGACTGTTTCAGTACATTTCGTTTCGCTCGTCGATGGCTATTATTCTTTCATTAATCATAAGTTTGCTTTATGGAAAAAAGATCATTCGTTTGCTACAAAAAATGCAAATTGGTGAAAATGTTCGCGATTTAGGGTTAGAAGGGCAAATGCAAAAAAAAGGCACACCAACTATGGGTGGTTTAATTATTATTGGATCAATTATCATTCCCGTGTTGTTGTTTGCAAAGCTCGATAATATCTACGTTATTTTAATGCTTATTACTACCACATGGCTTGGGCTTATTGGGTTTTTAGACGATTACATTAAAGTATTTAAAAAAGATAAAAAAGGCCTAGCCGGAAAATTTAAAATTTTAGGTCAAATCGGATTGGGACTTATTGTTGGAATTACTCTTTATGTAAGCGATGATGCTGTAATTCGTGAGCGTATTCCAGTAGATGAGCTTCCTGCTAATATTGAATTAACAGAAAATATTGTTGAGTTCGATGGAGTTAGTTATCAGGTTATCGATTCCAAATCGACAAAAACAACCATACCATTTTTTAAAAATAATGAAGCCGATTATGCAGGTGTGGTAAGGTTTTTAGGCGATGTGGCTGCGCAAAAATGGGCTTGGGTAGTATTTGTTATTGTAACTATTTTCATTATTACTGCAGTTAGTAATGGAGTTAATATGACTGATGGCTTAGATGGTTTAGCAACCGGAACTTCTGCTATATCAGCAGCCACCTTAGGAGTTTTGGCTTATTTGTCGGGTAACTTTATTTATGCAGAATACTTAAATATCATGTACATTCCCTTTACTGGTGAATTGGTAGTATTCGCATCGGCATTAGTTGGTGCTACCATTGGCTTTTTATGGTATAATTCTTACCCAGCACAAGTATTTATGGGAGACACAGGTAGTTTAACCTTAGGAGGAATTATTGCTGTTTTTGCCATACTAATTCACAAGGAGTTTTTAATTCCCATCCTTTGTGGCATTTTCTTGATTGAGAATTTGTCTGTAGTCATGCAAGTATCTTATTTTAAATATACAAAAAAACGATTTGGCGAGGGACGCAGAATATTTCTTATGAGTCCATTGCATCATCACTTTCAAATGAAGGGAATGCCAGAGGCAAAAATTGTAACGCGTTTTTGGATTATTGGAATTATGCTAGCAGTATTAACAATAGTGACACTAAAAATTAGATAACAAGATGTTGAACGATAATTACATAGCAATTTTAGGTGGCGGCGAAAGTGGCGTGGGAGCTGCTGTATTGGCAAAAGCTAAAGGATATCAAGTTTTCGTTTCCGATTTTGGAACTATTAAGGATAATTATCAAGACGAATTAAATACACATGAAATTCCATGGGAACATGGAACCCATACATTCGATAAATTAAAAAAAGGGACTGAGGTGGTAAAAAGTCCGGGAATTTCTGATACTGCACCCATGGTTGTAAAACTAAAGGAGCAAGGAATTAAAATTATTTCGGAAATTGAATTTGCCTGCCGCTATACTAAAGCTTTTATGATTGGTATAACTGGAAGTAACGGAAAAACCACCACCACCTTATTAACTTACGAAATATTAAAAAGAGCAGGATTAAATGTTGGTCTTGCAGGTAATATCGGAAAGAGTTTTGCCTATCAGGTAGCTACCGAAAATTTCGATTATTATGTATTAGAACTCAGTAGTTTTCAGTTAGATGGCATGTTTGAGTTTAGAGCAGATATTGCTGTTTTAATGAACATTACACCCGATCATTTAGATAGGTACGAAAACAAATTTGAGAACTATGTGGCTTCAAAATTCAGAATCATTCAAAACATGTCTCAAGAGCAGAAATTAATCTTTTGTCAAGACGATGATGTAATTGTAAAAAAACTTCAGGCAGTAAATCCTGACATTGAATTACTTCCATTTTCGCTGAATGATAAAGTTTTACAGGGAGCCGATATCGATGGCGATAATATGGTAATTAAATATAATAATAACCAATTTACTATGGACATACAGGATTTAGCACTTCAAGGCAAGCACAACACCTACAATTCCATGGTTGCTGCAGTTGCCGCCAACGTTCTTAAAATTAAGAAAGAAATTATTCGTGAATGCTTAACAAATTTTCAGGGGGTAGAACATCGCTTAGAACCTGTTATTAATGTCCGAAAAGTTGAGTACATAAACGACTCAAAAGCTACAAACATTAATTCAACATGGTATGCTTTGGAGAGCATGAAGAAACCGACCGTCTGGATTGTGGGTGGCGTTGACAAAGGAAACGATTACCAAAAACTATTGGGTTTGGTACAAGAAAAGGTGAAAGCCATCGTTTGTTTGGGGCTTGATAATGAGAATATAAAATCGGCATTTAGCGGGCACGTACCAACAATTACAGAAGCCAAGTCGATGCGTGAGGCGGTGCAAGCCGCTTATTATTTAGCTGATGGTGGCGATGTGGTTTTATTGTCACCTGCTTGTGCTAGTTTCGATTTATTTAAAAATTACGAGGATAGAGGAAGAAAATTTAAAGAAGCGGTTAGAGGATTATAAAATTTAGATATAAGATATTAGTATCAAGACAAGAAGAAAAAAAACAATTTCTTGATACTCTAAATCTTGATACTTGATACTAAAAGAAAGTGAAACAAAAGTTTGTAAAATATTTTAAAGGCGATACCGCCATTTGGCTCATCATATTTTTGTTGGCTATTTTCTCTATGCTTACAGTTTACAGTGCAACGGGAACTTTAGCTTATAAGAAAATGGGTGGAAATACGTCGTATTTTTTATTCCGTCATATGGCATTTTTGCTTTTTGGAATAGGTATAACCTTTATTGTTCATAATATTTCGTACAAAATATATTATTCGCTTTCACAATTGCTATTGTACATAAGCATTCCCTTATTGGCATGGACCCTTTTTAAAGGAGTTAGCTTGAATGAAGCTGCTCGTTGGATTACCTTACCAGGAACCGGCTTATCGTTTCAAACTTCCGATTTTGCCAAGTTTGCTTTGATTATGTATGTGGCTCGACTTTTATCTAGCAATCAGGAAAATATTCAAGACCCGAAAGTTGCTTTTAAACCCATATTAATATGGGTATTAATTGTTTGTGGCCTTATTTTGCCGGCTAACTTTTCAACCGCTGCCATGCTCTTTGCCATTTGTTTGGTATTAATGTTTATAGGTAGAATACGAGTATTGCACTTAGCTGGTTTAGTAGGAGTAGGAGTTGTTGCCATTGCAATTTTTGTTGCCATTGCTTGGAACATGCCAAATCAAGGAAGGGTAGCAACCTGGAAAGTTCGTATTGAAAATTATTTAGGCGATGGTTCCGGAGATAATTATCAAACTAATCAATCGAAAATTGCGATTGTAAATGGTGGTTTATTTGGTAAAGGTCCTGGAAACAGCACGCAACGTAATTTTTTACCTCATCCATATTCCGACTTTATTTATTCAATTATTATTGAAGAGTATGGCTTGCTAGGAGGTTTATTTGTTTTGTTACTTTACCTGTTTTTAATGTATAGAGTGGGAGCAATTGTGCGAAAGAGTCAGCGAACGTTTCCGGCATTTTTAGTCATTGGGCTGGCATTTAGTCTGGTGTTTCAGGCTTTAATAAATATGGGTGTTGCGGTAAATGTGTTTCCAGTTACCGGGCAAACCTTGCCATTTGTAAGTATGGGTGGAACATCCATAATTTTTACCAGTGGTGCTTTGGGAATTATTTTGAGTGTGAGTAGAACCGTACAACCAAAAACAGAAAGTCCCGATGGAGAAGCAATAATTGATGAAACTGAAGATCAATATGCAGACAATATAAATTTGGATGATGATATTGAAATGTTATAATCCCTTTTTGGGAATTAAAATAAAAGACGAATTATGAAGAACCGGAAAATAATTATTAGTGGTGGTGGTACAGGAGGCCATATTTTCCCTGCTTTGTCTATAGCAAAGGCTATTCAGGATCGTGAACCAAATAGTGAAATTCTTTTTGTTGGAGCACATAATCGTATGGAGATGGAAAAAGTTCCAGCTGCCGGATTTAAAATTATTGGTTTGCCGGTTTCAGGCTTTCAGCGCAGCTTGTCGTTTAAGAATTTGTCCTTTTTTCCTAAATTGTTTATTAGTTTAATAAAATGCCGAAGCATAATTAAAGCCTTTGAACCACAAGTTGTAATTGGAGTTGGGGGATATGCCAGTGGTCCGCTATTACATATTGCACAGCGCATGAAAATTCCAACCTTAATTCAAGAACAAAATTCATATGCCGGAATAACAAACAAAATACTTGCTAAAAAGGCCAAAAAAATATGTGTGGCTTATGAGAAAATGGAGCGTTATTTTCCAAAACACAAACTTATAAATACGGGGAATCCGGTTAGAAAAGATCTTCAACACTTGAGAGATAAAAGTACGGAAGCTATGTTGTATTTCGATTTAGATCCTGATAAAAAAACCTTATTAGTGGTGGGAGGTAGTTTGGGAGCTCGTACCATTAATGAAAGTATTGCTTTTAGCTTAGATGAGCTGATTCGTAAAGACATTCAAGTGATTTGGCAAACGGGCACATACTATTTTGAGAAAGCAAAGGATGAGCTTAGAAATTTTAACAAGCACCAAATAAAGGTACATCAGTTTATTAATAGAATGGATTTGGCCTATTCGGCAGCCGACTTTATAATTTCAAGAGCCGGTGCAGGAACCATTTCGGAATTATGTATTGTTGCCAAGCCAATTATTTTGGTTCCAAGCCCTAACGTGGCCGAAGATCATCAAACAAAAAATGCGAAATCGCTGGTTAATGCTGGGGCAGCAATAATGGTGACCGATAAAAAAGCAAAAGATGAATTAATAGCCACCTTTTTCACAACTATGAGGAATGATAAAAAAGTAGTTGAAATGGCTGTGAATTTAAAGAAATTGGCAAAGCCAAACGCCGATAATTTAATTGTTGATGAAGTTTTTAAACTAATTAATTAAAAGTTGAAATTAGAAAATTACCATAGAATCTATTTTGTTGGCATTGGTGGCATTGGCATGAGTGCTCTTGCTCAATGGTTTGTAAAAGCTGGATTTAAAGTGGCAGGTTACGATCGGGTAGCATCTGAAATTACCAAAAATCTTGCAAAAATTGGGGTAGCGGTTTTTTATGACGATAGTGAAGGAATGATTCCCGATGAATATAAATTAGCCGAAGACACCTTGGTTATTTATACTCCGGCTATTCCAAAATCGCATCAAGGATTGATTTATTTTAGGAATCAGTCATTTAATATTTTAAAAAGATCGGAAGCTTTGGGATTACTGGTTAAAGATAAATCGGGAATTGCCATTGCAGGTACTCATGGTAAAACGTCAATTTCATCTAATACGGCATGGTTGCTGAATGAATCGTGCAGTGCTTTTTTGGGCGGAATTGCAAAGAATTTACAATCCAATGTTATTGTAAATCCCGATTCTGAAAATGTAGTAATCGAAGCCGATGAGTTCGATCGATCCTTTTTAACATTGCATCCTAGTTTGGCGGTTATTTCAGCAATTGACGCCGATCATTTGGATATTTATAAAGATAAAAATGAGATTGTAGAAACTTTCTATCAGTTTATTAAACAAATAAAAAATGGTGGAATTCTGGTTTACAAAAATTCTTTAGAAATCGACAAAGCAATAAATCAAGATATCACTTATTACACTTATTCATTGGATGCTGATGCCGATTTTTATGCTTTAAATATTTGTGCTGTAGATGGGTTTTATGAGTTCGATTTAAAAACTCCATTCGGAATAATTGAAGCTTTTAAATTGGGAGTTCCTGGTTTGTATAATCTTGAAAATGCAATTGCAGCATTGGCAATGGCATTGTTTTCAGGTGCATTGCCCGAAGAATTAAAAGAAAAACTAGCATCCTATGAGGGGGTAAAACGTCGATTCGATTATCAAATAAGAAGCGAAAAATTGGTTTTTATTGATGATTATGCACATCATCCTGAAGAAATAAAGGCGTGTATTAATTCTATCAAACATTTGTATCCTGGTAAAACAATTACAGGAATTTTTCAGCCACACTTGTTTACCCGAACGCGCGATTTTGCCGATGAATTTGCTAAAAGTTTGAGTTTGTGCGATCAGCTTTTACTAACTAATATTTATCCTGCAAGAGAAGAGCCTATTAAAGGAATTACAAGCGAAATAATTTTCGATAAAATTGAAAGCAAGCAAAAGAAATTGCTTACGTATGATAATTTACTAAGCCAGATAAAAAATATTGATACCGATATTATTGTTACCATGGGAGCTGGTGATATTGATTTGTTAGTGGCTCCAATAAAAGAAGAATTATTAAAAAGAAACGTGTGAAGAACTTTTTTAAAATAGCGCCTTGGATGACCATCCTGATTTATTTGGGAGTGATTTTAACCTTGATTTCTGCCAAATCGAAAGAAATTTTGTGCACACAAATTAAAGTTGATATTCAAGATGAAACCAGTAATTATTTTATAGAAGAAACCGATGTGTTGAACATGTTGAATGATAGGGGAGAACAGTTGATTGGATTACCTATTGAACAGATTAATGTTAACAAATTAGAAGAATTTTTATTATTGAATCCTTCGGTTAAAAATGCGAACGTTTATCGTACTTACAATGGTGATGTTCAAATAAGTGTTACACAACGGAATCCGATACTAAGAGTTATTAACAAGAGCCGCGAGAGCTTTTATGTGGATGAAGAAGGTTCAGTTATGCCTTTATCAAATAAGTATACAGCACACGTGCTGGTGGTTTCAGGGGATATTGACTTGTCGTTTACTCAACTTACAAGTATTAACCAAAGTCATGATAATGAGGAAATTGTGGAAAACTCTAAAAGGCAACTTCTTGATTTATACAATTTAGCCAGCTATATTTATAAAAATGAATTTTGGAGAGCTCAAATTGAGCAGATTTATATTCATGGGAATGAATATGAATTGGTTCCAAGAGTTGGTACTCACGTGATTTTGTTAGGAGATATCTCCGATTATGAAATAAAATTGAAAAAATTAAAAGCTCTGTACCAGCAAGGCTTGCCAATTGTTGGTTGGAATAAATACGATAAAATAAATTTAAAATATTTTAACCAGGTTATTTGTACTAAAAGATAAATGAATATGAACCCAAAAGAAAAGATTGTTGCTGCAATTGATATTGGTACAACAAAAATTGTTGCCATTATTGGTAAGATGAATGAAACCGGAAAGATTGATATTTTGGGCTATGGGAATACCCGTTCAACTGGTGTAAAACGTGGTGTAGTATTAAATATTGAACAAACCGTAAATGCCATTCGTCAGGCGGTTGAGGTGGCTGAATCGCAGGCCGGACTCAAAATAACCGATGCTTATGTCGGAATTGCAGGTCAACATATTCGTTCTATGCGAAACCGGGGATATATTAATAGAGATTCATACGATGAGGAAATATCTAAAGGAGACGTACAAGCATTAATTGATGATATGTACAAAATTCCTATCGATGTTGGGGAAGAAATTATTCATGTGTTACCACAAAGTTTTATTGTTGATAATGAAACCGGAGTAAAAAATCCTGTGGGAATGTTTGGCAAGCGTTTGGAAGCCAATTTTCATATTGTGATTGGACAAACAGCTGCGGCAAATAATATTAAAAAATGTGTAAATCGTGCCGGAATTAATGTAAAACGATTGGTTCTTGAGCCTTTAGCCTCATCCGATGCCGTTTTAACTGAGGACGAAAAGGAAATTGGTGTGGCTTTAGTTGACATTGGTGGTGGTACAACCGATGTTGCTGTTTTCTACGATGGAATTATTCGTCATACGGCAGTTATTCCTTTTGGTGGCAATATTGTAACCCAAGATATTAAGCAAGGCTGTAATATTTTAGAACGTTATGCTGAACAGCTAAAAGTTAAATATGGTTCATCATTAGCCGATAAAGCACAAGAAAATAAAGTGGTTAGTATTCCTGGAATTAATGGACGTCCTCCCAAAGAAATATCATTTAAAAATCTGGCATATATCATTCAATCAAGAATGGAAGAAATAATAGCTCAGGTTTATTTTGAAATTGAAGCATCGGGCATGTTACAGTATTTAGGGGCTGGCATAGTTATTACTGGCGGTGGTGCTTTGTTGAAAAATCTTAGTCAATTGGTTGCTTTTAAATCGGGTATGGATGTTCGTTTGGGTCTTCCAAATCAGAGCGTCAAAAGCGAGATAGTTGAAGAGGTCAATCAACCTAATTATGCCACAAGTATTGGTTTAGTATTAACCGGATTTAACGATAACGATGGTTGTTGTGCCAAACCTGTTCAAAGAAAAGCTCCAGAGCCAAAGGCGCAAATGAATGAAGAATTAAGTGAAAAAGAAATTCCAAAGCGTGAAAAAGAAGAAGCAAAAAAGGTGGGTAAGAAGAAAATAGCCACTTTATTTGATAAGTTGGGAGATTTTTTTGAAGTGGACGACGAACAAATGTAGGAATAAAGTTCTCAGTATTTAGTCGGCAGTATTCAGTTTTTTGTGTACTGCATACTGCATACTGATTACTTGCTACATATAGCATTAAAATTTAAGATATCAAATAATTTTGAAAACCGTAGAACTATTAAATAAAGAGGCCATGGCTGAAGAATTAATGAACTTTGATTTACCGCAAAACAAATCATCTATTATTAAAGTAATTGGTGTTGGAGGCGGTGGCGGAAATGCTGTGAATCACATGTTTCGTCAAGGAATAACCGATGTTGATTTCATGATTTGTAATACCGATGCTCAAGCTTTAAATACCAGTCCGATACCCATTAAAGTGCAATTGGGTGAGACTTTAACTCAAGGCAGGGGCGCAGGAAACAAACCAGAACAAGGCCGGCAAGCAGCTATTGAAAGTTTGGATAAAATATCAGAAGTGCTTTCGCACAATACCAAAATGGTTTTTATTACTGCTGGGATGGGTGGTGGCACCGGAACGGGCGCCGCACCAATAATTGCAGAAGAAGCAAAAGATTTGGGAATACTTACAGTAGGTATAGTAACACTTCCTTTTCGTTTTGAAGGAAAACGCAGAATGAATCAGGCCATTGAAGGCTTGAATAAAATGCGTGAGCATGTCGATTCTTTGCTGGTTATTAATAATGAAAAACTTCGCGAAATACACGGTGATTTGCCGCTTTCACAAGCCTTCGGAAGAGCTGACAATGTGCTGGCTGTTGCGGCAAAAGGTATTGCTGAAATCATTACCGTTCATGGTTCGGTAAATGTTGATTTTGCCGATGTAAGTACAGTTATGTCAAATAGTGGAGTGGCTCTTATGGGATCGGCGGTTGCATCGGGTGAAAACCGTGCTATGCTTGCCATCGAAGAGGCATTAACTTCTCCATTATTAAATAATAATGACATTAAAGGAGCAAAAAATATTCTGCTGAATATTGCATCCGGTCCGAACGATGAAGTTCGTATGGACGAAATTGGCATGATAACCGATTATGTTCAGGAAGCGGCAGGAATGACAGCTGATATTATTTGGGGTAATACCTTGGATGATTCGCTCGATGAAAATATTTGTATTACTATTATCGCTACTGGATTTGGAAGCGATAGTATCCCAGAATTAGCGGCCCACAGAGCTGAGCAAAAAATATCAGTTTCGTTAATTGAAGATAAAAAGGAAGAAAAACCATCTTTTTCTAAACCAATTATTGAAGATTTATATGATGGCAAAGAGGAGATTCCTTTTGAGGTAATTGACAAAGGACTTGAGAAAAATGATAGCAATGAAATGCTCAATTTTGGGAGTGAAGATGAACCGGAAGAGATAGTTGAAAAATTTGACTTGTTTGATGAAATAAATGAAACTCCAAAGAAAAAAAGCACACAAAAACTTGATTTAGATGTCATTTCGGCATATGAAGCAGGCAATATAAATGGTTTAAAAAAAGTGGGAAAGCCAAAAGTATCATACAATAACGAAAATGATATTGATGAGTTGGAAAACGAACCAGCCTACAAGCGAAAGAAAATAAAGTTAGATGAAAGCAATGAAATTCATCCGGATGAAAGAGAGGTTTCAAGATATACCTTAACCGATGAGGATGGAAACACTAAAATAAGTGAAGAAAATTCATTCCTTTTTGATAATGTTGATTGATAGTATTTTTTCACGAGCTGCGAAATTGTGTATTCAAATTAGAATTTAGGGTAGGTTTATAATAATTAAAATAGCAGATTACAATTTATGTTTTCTGCTTTTTTTTTGTTTATTTTTGGCGATTGTTTTTCCTATCCCACTAAATAAATGATGGGGGAGTTTAAGTGGTTGAAATAAAGAAAAATATTGAAAGAGATTTTTTATATAGCACAGATATGGCTTTTAGCAGGGTAAATTAAATTGAAAATAAAATTTATTATATAATGAAAATAGCAATTCCAACAAGAAACAATCAGGTAGATGACCATTTTGGTCACTGTGAATATTTTACAGTGGTCACTGTAACTGAAAATAAAGTTATTGATACGGAAGTAGTTCCGTCACAACAAGGTTGTGGATGTAAATCGAACATTGTGGAGGTATTAAAGGAAAAAGGTGTTAGCATAATGCTTGCCGGTAATATGGGGCAGGGAGCTTTAAACAAAATAAGCAATGCTAATATTAGTGTAGTAAGAGGTTGCTCTGGCAATATTGAACAATTAATAACTAATTATTTAGAAGGTAAAATTGTAGATGCCAACATTTTGTGTGATCACAGCAGTGAAGACCATCAATGCAGTCATTAATAAATTTAGATAGTATAAAAAGGGCATTTAATTTTTAAGTTAAATGCCTTTTTTCTTTTTATTTACATTCCATCCCCTTAATTCAACAACTCAGTAATCCCTTTTTTAGAATACAATTCATTTCATACAAATTTGTGGTGTAAAATAATTCATACGCACTATAAATATTGTAAAAAATGAAAAGTTTGGGAATTTTAATTGCATCCATAATAATTAGTTCAGTATCATTTTCGCAGACCGTTATTATTGGTTGCGTAAAAGATGAAAAAGGTGTAAGTTTGGTTGGAGCAAATGTATATTTAGAGGGAACCTACGATGGTACTTCTAGCAATTCAAACGGAACGTTTAAATTAACCACAAAAGAAATCGGTAAGCAAATATTAATAATCGATTTTATTGGCTTTAAATCGTTTGAGCAAGCGGTAGTTTTAAACGGATATCCCATCGAATTATCTATCGTACTGCAAGAAGCTTTTAACGAATTAAATGCGGTAACTATAACTGCCGGAACTTTTGAGGCGGGTGATAAAAAGAAATCCATTGCTATAACTTCCTTAGATATGGTAACCACAGCAGGATCTGCTGGCGATGTTTATGGTGCATTGCGTTCCTTACCAGGAACCACAACCGTTGGTGAATCAGGTAAGCTATATGTAAAAGGGGGCGATAGTCGTGAATCGAACACTTACATTGATGGAACTTTGGTTTATGTTCCATATAGTTCTTCGGCTCCAAACACTTCGGTTCGTGGGCGTTTTAATCCTTATATGTTTAGCGGAACCATGTTTAGTACAGGCGGTTATTCTGCCGAATATGGTCAGGCTTTATCTTCAGTGTTATCGCTAACAACAAATGAAATTGATATTAACGATGAATTAAATATTGGAATCTTATCGGTTGGTGGCGATATTGGTGGAACAAAGGCTTGGAAAAAAGCTTCGCTATCGGCAACTTTTGGCTATAATAATCTAAAACCTTACATGTTTTTGGTTCCTCAAAACAACGATTGGATTAATGAGCCAACTTCAATGTCGGGAGATATTAGCTTTCGTTTAAAAACTCCAAAATCGGGAATGTTAAAGTTTTATTCTAAAACAAGTCAATCTAAATTAGAACTCTTTCAAAACGATTTAAACAATCCTGGAGAAAAAAATGCATATCGGCTTGTGAACGATAACATTTTTGCCAATGCATCGTGGACCGGAGAATTAAAAAAGGATTGGATTCTTTATGCAGGAACTTCATTTACCAATAACAACGATGATGCAACCATTGATAGTTTAGGACTCAATAAATCTTTACAAGGCATTCATACTAAAGTGATGGTATCTCACAAATTAAGCCAAACTATTAAAATTAAAGCAGGTACAGAGTTGTATTCAAAACAATATTGTGTCGATTATATTTCATCAATTGGAAAATTTACTGAACAATTCTCAAATAATACCCTTACCGGTTTTTTGGAAAGTGAAATATATACTTCGCAAAAGTTTGTAACTCGCTTGGGTAGTCGGTTCGAATATTCCGATTTTCTACAAAAAGGAAACTTTGCTCCCCGTTTGTCAACCGCATATAAATTAACTCCTAAAAGTCAGGTTTCATTATCGTATGGTTGGTTTTTTCAAAATCCGGATGATGATTTTTTGGTAAAAACCAATGGTTTAGATTACGAGCAAGCCAATCATTATACCTTTAATTATATTCTTAAAGGCAATAATCGCGAATTGCGTTCGGAATTATATTATAAAGAATATAAAAAGCTGTTTAAATACGGAGAGGTTGAACCCAACATTTATACAAATAATGGAAATGGCTATGCTTATGGCCTAGATATTTTTTGGAGAGATAATAAGACCATTAAACGTGGGGAATATTGGGTGTCGTATTCCTATATAAATGCAGAACGGAATTATTTAGATTTTCCTGAGCAAGCTGTTCCAAATTTTACCAGCAAGCACAATTTAACTTTTGTTTATAAACACTGGATAGGTGAATTGCGATCGTTAGTAGGAGGAACCTATAGAATTTCATCACCACGCTATTACAACAATCCAAACACAGCGGAATTTAATGCAGAACAAACAATTGCCTATCAATCGTTGGATTTAAACTGGAGCTTTTTGTACAGGCAAAATATAATTTTTTACGCATCGGCTTCCAATGTATTAGGGTTCAAACAACAGTTTGGATATCAATATGCATCAAAACCCAACGAAAATGGCGCTTATAATAGCCAGCCCATTTTACCATCGGCCAAACGATTTTTTGTATTGGGATGCTTTATTACCCTCACTAAAAAGGGTGATGTAAATCAACTAGATAAGATCAATTAAAAACAATTAAATTATAAACCTTAAATTTTACTAAAATGAAGAAGTCAATATTAATTATTGCAGCGGTTTTAATGACAAGTGTAATTTTTGCAGCTAATATGAAATATTACCAAAAAATGGGTCAAACCTTACCAAAATTTGGTGAATGTAAAACCATTGAAGATTATCATAATTTGGGAAATGAATTTAAAGTGATAGCCAATGTTGAAAAGGAAGAATGGTTGCCGCTTTATTATCATGCACAATGTAATATTATTATGAGTTTTATGAATTGCGATGCCGCTCAAAAAGATGAGTTTTTGGAAATTGCCAATGAATCCATCACAAAAATGATAGCAATTGCTCCAAAAGAAAGCGAAGTATATGCTTTACAAGCCTTTTATTGTACTGGCAAATTGGTGGTAAATCCTCAGGAACGTGCGCAAAAATATGGTCCTTTGTCTGCCCAAGCAATTGGAATGTCTTTGGGTTTAGATCCTGAAAATCCACGAGCTCAATACATTAAAATTTCAAATGAAAAAGGAACCGCTCAATTCTTTGGGCAAGACACTCAAATTTATTGCACACAAGCTCAAGAATTGTTAGATAAATGGGACGATTATAAAGTTAAATCAAGAATACATCCTAGTTGGGGAAAACAACAGGTTGAAGGCATTGTAAATTCTTGTGGACAAACAAATTAATGAATTATCGGTAGTAATTATGTTAATAATTACTACCGATACAATAGGTATAAACGCTAATAAATTTATCATGTTTATGTTATATTTTCGTTAATACTTAAACTAAAGCCTAATTCTCATGATTAAGAATGTTAGTGTGTTATTTCTAATTCTATTTTTTTTTATCATTAATGTAAAAGGACAAACTGAAGATCCAAAATATTACAAGAATAATGTAAACATTGAGTTTTTTGGATCAGGCATTGGGTATTCTCTAAATTACGAAAGAATATTTTCATTCAGTGATTATAATCATCTTGCTCTTTCTGGAGGAGTATGCTATTTCTTTTTGATTCCAACTGGTTTAGGACAAGTTTCATTCTTATATGGGCAAAAGCACATTATCGAAATTGGAGCTGGTTTTGCAGGACCTTTTGAAGAAACTATCATTCCGAGTTTAAGAGCAGGATATAGATATGACGATTTATTCAGTAAAGGAATAGTTGTTAAGGTTTTATTAACACCAACGGTAACTCGTAATGTAAAATTTAAATACCCCTTTGGAATAGCTGTTGGTTATAGTTTTTAAATATCAATTTATTAAAAATTAGAAGGATATAAATGAGCCATATTATGATTAAATTTCTTCAATCGGTAAATCCCTACAATAAACTATGGAAGTTGTTTTTAGTAAATATTGTTATTTCATTATTTGCTATGGTACTCTTTACCGATGGTTTAAGTTCAAGTCTAGCAAATATGTTAAAGTATTTTGTGTGGTCATTTTGCATTTGTTTTTCACAATGGGTGGGTCATGTTTATATAAATAATAAGCTAAACAAATATCTCAGCTGGCAGCACCAAACCATAAAAAGAGCCCTTGTAAGTTTCTTTGCTATAATTGGATATGCCGTATTCGCATATGTGATAGTGCAATTGTTAATGACAACTATTTTTTTAGGCCACTTTCCAAACAATCTTATAAGTTGGCTATTAAATACGGGAATTATTCCAACAATATTTATTGCCTTTGGTGTAACCCTTTTATTTACGGCCATTGGATTTTTAAATGCATGGAAAAGAACATTGATAGAATCGGAAAAGTTTAAAACGGAAATGTTAGCTTATAAATACGAAACTTTACAAAATCAAATTAATCCGCATTTTATATTTAATAGCTTTAATGTGTTGAGCGATTTAGTATACGAAGATCAGAAAAAAGCGGTAAATTTTATAAAGCAAATGAGCCAATTGTTTAGGTATGTGCTTGATAGTCGCGATAAGGAATTGGTTCCAATTTCTGAGGAGTTAAAGTTTGTTGAATCGTTTGCTTTTTTATTACAAACCCGATTCGAGGATAAACTAACTATTGCAATAGATGTAAATGTGGAATATGACGAAATGATGGTTCCTATGGCCTTGCAATTATTACTTGAAAACTGCGTAAAGCACAACGAAGTATCGTCACAAAATCCACTCAGTGTGAAAATAATTAGAAAAGAAAATTACATTGAAGTTTCAAACAACTTACAACTGAAATCTATTGGTCTCGACTCAAAAAAAACAGGTTTAGCAAATATCACCCAACAATATGCATTTTTTACCGATAAGGAAGTAATTGTTGAGCAAACAGAATCGCATTTTAGTGTGAAAGTACCAATTTTAAAAATTAGCGAATCATGATTGTATTAATTATTGAAGATGAAGCTAGAGCTGCCAATCATTTAGAACGCTTATTGAAAGAAGTTGTTCCAGAAATGCAAGTGGTTGCGAAAATAGAATCGGTTCGTGATGCGCTTGCTTTCTTAAATACAAAGCCTGCAATTTCACTTATTTTTTCAGACATACAATTGGCTGACGGATTGAGTTTTGAAATTTTCAATCAAGTAAATGTAAATTGTCCAATAATTTTCACAACAGCTTACGATCAATATGCCATTGAAGCATTTAAAACCAATGGAATTGATTACCTGCTTAAACCCATTGAAGAAGATAGGTTAAAACAGGCTATTGAAAAAGTTAAAAGCTTATCGGGTTCGGTAAATTTGGAAAAGCTTTTGCAAATGGTTGATGCTGCTTCAACAAAATCGTATAAATCGCGATTTATGATTAAAGTGGGCGATAAAATAAAAAGTATTGTTATTGAGGATATTAAAGCTTTCTATAGTTTAGAAAAAGCTAGTTATTTGCATACTCAAGCCAATAGAAATTATGTAGTAGATTATTCCTTAGATGAATTAATTACCCTCATTGATCCCAATAAGTTTTTTAAAATTAACCGAAAATATATTGTTTCGTTTGAAGTGTGTACCCATATTATTGCTTACTCAAACAGTCGCTTAAAATTAACCATCGATGGTATTGATGATAAGGATATAATTGTGGCTCGTGAAAAAGTACAAGAATTTAAAAGTTGGTTAAATAGATAAGTATTATTGCTCTAAGCTTAATAATCTAGTCAAATTAGTTAATTTTGTCAAAAAATTAACAATTCATGTACGCAAAAAAACTCAATAAAAATTTGGCAGAAGCCGTTTTCGAAGCTGGCTTTGAAGAGCCTCTTCCAACTCATAAAAAAGCCATTTCAAGAATTAAAAGTGGTACTGATTTTATCTGCTTTTCTCCTGAAGGTTCAGGTAAATCATCGGCCATTGTACTTGGAGTGATTCAGCAATTAGAATGTGCTTTAAACGATGTGCCAAGAGCCATAATTATGGTTCCTGATAAGCAGCATGCATTGGATTTAAAAGAACAGTTCGATGTGTTTGGAAAAAATACCGATCTAAGGGTTTTTTGTACCTACAACGAATTTAATATTCAAAAGTCAAAAGACGAAATTTATGTGGGTTCCGATGTTGTAATTGGTACAGCTAAGCGATTTTCTGAATTGTTTTCAATGAATGGTTTAAATCTGAGCGATTTAAAAATGTTTATTATTGATGATGCGGAATTGGTTATTAGAGACAGTGCCGTGCCTTTGGTTCATCGTATGTCAGAATCAGTTCAAGCTTGTCAGCACATAATATTTTCTGAGCATTCAACTCAATTAATTGATGGTTTTGCTGAAGATTACATGAAAAATTATAGCGTTATTGAGATTGAAGATATATAGAATGTTATTTTTTCATTTTTGACCATTACTATGAATTATTTTATGTTGTAGATTTGTTTACTGTAATAGTATTTTAAAATAGCATTTCTCGCTTTTACTTTCTTTTTTATTTCATTTTCGTTTGCACTATCCTCAAAAAGTATTTGAGCATCGTTTATGCTATAAAATTCGTTTAAATCCTTAGTTTCATCAAATATATTTTGACCCAGATTTAAATATTCAACACCATTTAATATATATGGATAAATGGAGGTCATAATATCATTATGTGAAGTCCATCTTTTCGTATCAATAAATAGATTTTCTTTAATGCTTTGTGGTATATACATATAAAGTGGAACCGAATATTTTAGCTTCATTGATTCATTGCTATTGTATGCTAAAACGGATCTGTTATTATGATCGCCAGTAATTATTACAATAGTATTTTCGGCAAGTTTTGAAGATTTAACTTTATCGAGAAAACCACCTAAAGCATCGTTGCTATATTGATATGCAGTGAGTACTTCAATAGCTCTTTCTTTTGGAATAATAAATTCTGGATTATTAAAAATACTTGAATCAATTTTATAAGGTATGTAATCTTCAGGTAATTCATAGGGAGTATGATTGGTTGATGAAAGGGATAAAACAAACATAGCAGAATCGCTTTTAATCAATTCATCATAAATATAATCGAGCATACAATGGTCATATACACCCCAGGCATTATTTGTTTTTGCTTTTGAAGAGTTCCTTAGAATGCTTGCTTTACCACACACATAATCAAAATACTGTTTAGGGAGCGCTTCGTTTAATTGCCTCCAACTCAAAGGGATTCCTGTAATGAAATTTGTTTTATAACCAAATTCTTTAAAGGGTTTGGCAATTGAAAAATCGAAGCTTAGAAACCGGTACTTTGTTTCAAATAGCGATCGATAGGGAGTGTTTAAAATAATCGCCTCCAAACTTGAAATGGTTCCATTTCCTGCCGATTGAAAATTTCGAAAAACGATGTCTTCATTATAATGTCGTTCAAATCGGCCCAATAAATTTGTTTTTTCATTGTGGAAGTATAAAAAATGGTTACTCATGCTTTCCATAATCAAATACACCACATGATATTTTTTTCCACTTTGGTTGATATTTGAATTACTAAAGGCTAATTCATTAAATGACATATTGTTTAGTGAATCAATCGGAAGCCCTTTATAATCAGCAAAAGCCTCGTTAATATTTTTGTATCCATTTTTATTTAAGATATTTTCAGGAGAACTAATGTTAAATTCTCGCTTTTTCTCGGCATATGCTTTTTCGAGAGTATACAATCCGTTTAGTACGCTAATATTTAGAAATTTATTTTCAGATACAACGGCATCTTCTTTTTGTAGTGGAAATGTTCCCACTGAACCTCGTACGACAAGAAAATACAAACCAAAAAATATAATGATAATACCAATCCTAAAAAACAGATTTGTTGATGAGATAGTCAGTTTGGTTTGATGAAATATATTGGCTATTACGTATTTTATAATAAAAAACAGCAACACAGTAATTACTAAAATAGGAATCACTGGGTGTTCCTGCCACATACTTTTCATTAAGAGTTTTGGGTCTTCGTTAAAAAAATCAAAAGCCACCGAATTGAAATGCAACTTAAAAAAGGAATAAAATTGTTGATCGGCAATAAGTATTACAGTAGATAGAGTTAATGTAATAGAAATGAATATTATGGATAGTTTTTTTATAAAATTATTAAGTTTAACCGTGGAGGAAAAAAGCAAACTAAAATTAATTAAATAAATAAAGAATAGAATATATCCAATGGACTGTAAATCGAAACGTAAGCCGGCGATAGCCATTGGTAGAATGTCGCTGGAATACTCAATAAAAGAATACATACTGCCAAAGCGAATTATAAATACAATTCTTGCAGCAGAAAAAAGCGCAATACTAAAAAAAAACGATTTGAGCAGCATTTTGCTGAACAAAAGGTAATTAAAAGTGTTTTTCATAGCATAATATTGGAGGAATAAATATAATAATTTTAGGTTAAGACAATTAATATTCATCCAATTATTTTTATAAAAAGAACGTAATGAGTCGAGTACCAAGAAAATACCTACATTAGTTTAAAAACAACATTTAGTTATAAAGGCAAGCTAACAATTACTAAAATCCCGTCTTTTTTATTTTGGACTTCAATGGTTCCATTGTGCTTTTTAATGTTTGAATAGGCTATTGATAATCCAAGTCCAGGGTTATCTTGAGTATCTTTTGTTGAATAGAAGGGTTCAAAAATAGTTAACAAATCCTTTTCAGGAATGTTTTTTCCAGAATTAAAAATTTCAATATGAATAAAATCAGAATTGTTAATTTCAATTTTGTTGGTGCTAATTTTAATTATTGGATTTTTTAATTCCTTGGTCTCAAGTATCGATTCAATAGCATTATTAAAAATATTTAAGAATACCTGATGTATTTCATCATGAAAAATTGAGACTTCACTTGAGTAATTGAATTCTTTAATTATTTTTATTTTATCATGAGCTTTTATACTTATAAAGAAGATGGTTCCGTTAAGTAATTCATTCAAATCAATTTTTTGTTTTTCGCTTTTTTGCTGAAGTGAAAAAACACTAAGTAAATTTACTATTTGAGAGGCTCTTTTTACTCCTTTCGATATCATATCTTCCGATTGGTATAGCAATTCAGAAATGTACTCAAGATTGGCTTTGTCTTTTTTCGTTTTAATTATCTCAAGTACCTCTTCAACAAAGAATATTCCTCCATTTATATAGTTTAATGGGTTATTTATTTCATGCGAAATGCCTGAAGTTAGGTTACCCAAAGCTGCCATTTTTTCTGAATGAACCAACTGGTTTTGTGTTTGTTTAAGCTTGGCGATGGTTGATTTTAATTCTTCATTATGCTTATCGAGCTGAATATTTTTTTCATTTACTACTTGTTCAAATTTTGTATTAATGTTTTTAAGATAATATATAGCCGCATAAACAAAAAAGAAAACCACTACTGGAACTAATTTATAATAAAAATAAAATTCATCTATTTTTTTGAAAATAATTGATTCAACCGGATTATATGAGTTGAGTAAAATATCAATTATTAATATAAGTACAAGGAAATATAATATAGATGTATGATATGCGATACGTTCTTTTTTTTGGGAAAACAGCAGTTGAGGTATAATAGAAAAACCTATAAGTATTATTGGATAATATATGTAGCTTTCTTCTTCAACAAACCCGTATAGTGTTGGTAAAACTAACAAAAGAAA
>JAEINW010000040.1 GCA_016342715.1 Salinivirgaceae bacterium
TATTTATCCATTTTCAAATCTTAAAATGATTTTTAAAATCCTTGCAGATTAATCTACGAAAGTATTGGATGTCTGAGATTTTAAAATTGTAATTGACTTTGAAGGATTTGCTTTTGAAAAAGTACAATTTGAAACTATATATTCATCATCTACAGATACAACTGACAAAATACCTGCCCAACTATTGAAATATATAAAATCACAATTTACAAAATGGAAAGTATTCCCGATAGATTGCAATCCTATTACTCCAATTCCACCAGTGTTGGTTGTGAGATTGGTATCTTTTGCTGTAATAGTAATTCTATTTTCCGGGGTTCCAGATGCAAAAATATTAGCCCATGCCGTTAAATTATAAAGTCCTTGAAATTCTATATATGTACCAGGTTCAATTGTTAAATCGCCCCATAAAGTTACACTCCCTGTTATTTTAACAGTATCAGCATCCCAGACTTCATTACTATTATAAATTCCACTTTTTTCAATTACGGTTTGGGCGTTGGTGGCAAAGGTTAAAGCCAAGGCAATAAATAGGAATAGTTTTCTCATAAATGAATATGTTACAATATTGTTAATGGTTGTTGGTTTTTCAAATGCTTTTTTAATCAAATTTCAGCTGGCAAAAATAATAACAATAATTGGGTATGCAAATATGTTAAGCAATTGGCAATGTGTAATTAGTAATGTACAATGAGTATTTAGGATGAAGGATGGGGGCAGTAGGCAGTATTCAGTAGGCAGTATACAGTCAGCAGTTGGCAGTAGACTGAAAACAGAAAGTTGCTTAGCGACTATTTCATTTATGGCTCAATAGTTTTTGCATTTGGCTCTATTACCAAACAAAGTCGCTTAGCAACTGCTTGCTGGTGAAGAATGAAGAATAGCTAGCAGAGGGGAGTAAACAGTAGGCAGTCAAACCAGAAGTTGAAACTTTTCATTAACCCGTCAACATCGGCAGATTTGGCGGCGTTAAAAAACCGAAAAGTGTTTTTGAAGAACGAAGACCCAAAGCAATGGGCAATTAACAATGAGCAATTGGTAAAAATGAACGATAATAAGTTGCTTAGCGGCTATTTCATTAAAGTCTCAATGTTTTTTTGTATTTGACTATAATAACAAACAAAGTCGCTTAGCGATTGGTTGCTGGTGAAGACTGAAGAACTGGAGACTGCTAGCTGCTGACTGAAGACTTAAAATTTTATCTGCGATAATCAGTCCAAATCCACGTCATCCACATACAATTTTTTTTTATCCAGAACAAAATCCTCATTAACTTGTCAATGAATATTATTGTTAATTTTGTTATCAAATTTATGCAAATGAGAAAAATTGTTTCATCAATATGGCTTGTAGCTATTCTGGTTCTTGTTGGTTGTACTCCATCGAAAAAATCAGATAACAAACCAACGCTTACGGTAAGCATTATTCCACAGCAGTTTTTTGTGAATCAAATTGCCGGCAATTGGCTTTCGGTAAATGTGATGGTTCCACCCGGTGGCAGTCCCGCAACTTATGAACCCACTCCACAACAAATGATGAGTCTTTCAAATTCTCAGGCATACTTTAAAATAGGTCATCTTTCTTTTGAGGATGCATGGATGGATAAACTAGCATCGGTAAATTCAACCATGAAAATTATTGATACTTCGGAAGGATTGGAATTGATTTCAGATGAAGATATTAAAGAGGAAGAAGTGCATCACGATCATGATGGACACCAGCATCGGGGAGTAAACCCACACATTTGGTTAAGTCCAAATTTGGTTAAACATCAGGCGCAAATTATTTTAAAAAACCTGATAGAGTTGTATCCAGAACACAAAGAAACAATGCAGCAAAACCTTAACAATTTTGTAACAAAATGCGATTCTACTCAAAGAACTCTTGATTCGCTCTTAGAAAATGCAAAAGGAAGTTCATTTATTGTGTATCATCCAGTATGGAGTTATTTAGCTCGAGACTACAGTTTAAAGCAAATTGCCATTGAACACAACGGAAAAGAAGCTACTGCTGATAAATTAAAACACATTATTGATTTAGCAAAAGCTGAAAATATAAAAGTGATTTTTGTGCAAAAGGAATTCAGCGATGCCCAAGCACAAACCATTGCTCGTGAAATTGATGGCAAGGTTGTGCATTTGAATCCATTGGCTTATAATTGGTTTGAAAGCATGCGTGAGTTTGGAGAAGCGTTTCAGGCAAGCAGTAAGTAGTTTTGTATATCTTTGAATGCTATTAAAGCTTTTTGTTTAAATAAAAAGGAAAATTGGGCAAATGGAAAATTGTAATATAAATAGGGGGTTCAAAAAATTAGTTGTTTGGCAAGATGCTATTGATCTTTATGTTTTATCAAGTAAATTATTAACCCATGCACCATTTGAACTGAAAAAATCTTTTGGCAATTGTTTGGATGCTTGCCATAGTATAAACAGGAATATTTCCGAAGGTTATTGTAGAAAAAGCATAAAGGAGTATTTAAATTTCTTAAATATTGCATTAGGCTCTAGTGGAGAATTTCATTCTTCGATATACAGTTTTTTGAAAGCTGAACAATTATCTAATGAAGATTTTGAAGAGTTGGATAAATTACACTTTAAACTAGAGAACGGATTAATAAACTTAATTAAATCATTACAAAAGAAAATGAAAGATGGAACTTGGAATGACTCTTTTGTATAGATGTAATTTTCCAACTTTCCATTATTCCAAAAAAATGAAAATACAATAATTTTTAGTGATCTTAGTGGCGAAAGAATGAACAAACCTTTAATCGATATAAAAAACCTAAATACAGGTTACGGCAGCCAAAAGGCTTTAGATAATGTGAATATTACCGTAGAATCGAACGATTTTATTGGAGTAATTGGTCCCAATGGAGGAGGAAAAACAACTTTAATTAAGGCTATTTTAGGATTAATTCCAGTTTGGTCGGGTGAAATAGTGTCGAATCTGGAGGCGGCAAAAATTGGATATTTACCACAGTTTAACCCTATTGATAAAGAATTTCCAATTACCGTAAAGGAAGTTATTTTATCAGGACTGGCAGGCAAAAAGGGCTTATTTAATCGATACTCTATACTTGATAAAAAAAGAGCCAATGAATTAATGGAGCAAGCTGGAATAGCAAAACTAAAACACAAAAACATTGGTCATCTATCAGGTGGTCAAATGCAACGATCATTACTTTGTCGTGCTTTAATTAACCAACCCGAATTGTTGATATTGGACGAGCCCAGTACTTTTGTCGATAATCAGTTTGAAATGGAATTGTTTGAATGGCTAAAAGAGTTGAACAAAGAAATTGCAATTATAATGGTATCGCACGATTTGGGAACCATTTCGAGTCATGTAAAAACCATTGCTTGTGTGAATCAGCATTTGCATTATCACAAATCGAATAAAATTACTCCTGAGCAATTGGCACATTACGATTGCCCAATTCAAATAATTACTCACGGAACAGTACCTCATCAGGTTTTAGCAACACACAAACATTAAGATATGGAATTCTTTTCAGGACTTTTTGAATACACATTTATAAATCACGCATTTTTAGCATCACTTTTTAGCAGCATCATTTGCGGAATATTAGGAACTTATATTGTTTCCAAACGAATGGTTTTTATTTCAGGTGGAATAACGCATGCATCATTTGGTGGTATTGGAATGGCTTTTTATTTAGGGCTTCATCCCTTTGCAGGAGCCGTTGTTTTTGCTCTTTCTTCAGCCTTAGGTATTGAATGGATTTCAAAAAAAGGAAATATTCGGAACGATTCAAGCATTGGAATACTTTGGTCCTTAGGAATGGCCATTGGAATTATTTTTGTTTACATAACTCCAGGTTTTACACCCAATTTAATGAGTTATCTTTTTGGCAGCATTCTAACAGTTAGCAATTCTGAACTTTGGGTGATGGGGCTTTTAACCCTTATTGTTATCGGGTTTTTTTGGGCTTTTTATCGACCCATTTTATACTTTGCTTTCGATGAGAATTTTGCTAAATCGCAAAAAGCGCCTGTTAATTTGATTAATTATTCACTCATCATTTTAATTGCTTTAGGGATTGTTATCAATATAAAAGTAGCGGGAATTATTCTGGTAATGAGCATGCTTACCTTGCCTCAAAATACGGCAAACCTGTTTTCAAACAATTTTAAACATATAATATTCTATTCAATAGCTATTAGTTTTGTAGGAACAATGGCTGGGTTAGCAGGTTCTTTCTGGCTTGGAATCCCTTCAGGGGCATCCATAATTTTTACCTTGGCGCTGATATTTTTTGTGTCGAAAATTGTAAAAATATTTATTGATAAAAACAATAGAACTGCAAGCCTGTTATAACACGTAATTGAACAACTATTTAATATAAAAATAACCAGTCAGGAGTTTTGCCTCTTGGCGAAAAGCAAAATAAAAATGAACTTTGATTTAGTAGTAATAGGAAGTGGACCTGGCGGATATGTTGCCGCAATTAGAGCTTCACAATTGGGATTAAAAACTGCCGTGATTGAAAAATCGGAATTGGGTGGAATTTGTTTAAATTGGGGATGTATCCCAACCAAATCGCTGTTAAAAAGTGCGCAGGTTTTTGATTATATGAAGCATGCCGCCGATTATGGGGTAACTATTGATGGCGAAGCAAAAGCTGATTTTGCAAAAATGGTAGAGCGCAGCCGTGGGGTTGCCGATGGCATGAGCAAAGGAATCCAGTTTTTATTTAAGAAAAACAAAATTGAAGTAATAAATGGTTTTGGAAAACTCAAAGCCAAAAACACCATTGAAGTAACAGACGGAGAAGGTAAAAAGTCGGAAGTTAGTGCCAAGCATATTATTTTGGCAACGGGCGCTCGATCAAAAGAATTGCCTAATTTACCTCAAGACGGTGAAAAAATTATTGGTTATAGAAAAGCATTGACTCTAGAAAAGCAACCTGAAAGTATGATAGTGGTTGGCTCTGGAGCCATAGGCAGTGAGTTTGCCTATTTTTATTCAACCATAGGAACGAAAGTAACTCTTGTTGAATTTTTACCAAGCATTGTTCCTAACGAAGACGAAGAGGTTTCAAAACAATTGGGACGTTCCTTTAAAAAGGAAAAAATAAATGTAATGGTAAGTTCATCGGTTGAAAAGGTTGATATCTCAGGCGATAAATGCAAAGTAACCATTAAAACCAAAAAAGGTGAAGAAGTTCACGAAGCTGACATTGTACTTTCTGCCGTTGGAATTAGTCCAAATATTGAAGGTATTGGCCTTGAAGAAATGGGTATTGAAATGGAGCACGGAAAAATTAAAGTGGACGATTATTACAAAACTAATATTGATGGCGTTTATGCCATTGGTGATATTGTTCATGGACCAGCCTTGGCTCACGTAGCATCAGCAGAAGGAATTGCTTGTGTTGAAAAAATTGCAGGCGAAAATCCACAACCCATTGATTACAATAACATTCCTGGCTGTACTTATACTAGTCCAGAAATTGCATCAGTTGGTATGACTGAAAAAGCTGCAAAGGAAGCTGGATACGAAGTTAAAATTGGTAAATTCCCGTTTACAGCGTCGGGTAAAGCAAGTGCTGCCGGAGCTAAAGATGGCTTTGTAAAATTAATTTTTGACGAAAAATACGGGGAGTTATTGGGAGCTCATTTAATAGGTGCCAATGTAACAGAAATGATAGCTGAATTGGTAGTTGCTAAAAAACTTGAGACTACCGGCCACGAGCTGATAAAAGCTATCCATCCACATCCAACCATGAGTGAAGCAATTATGGAAGCTGCCGCTGCTGCATACGGTGAGGTAATTCATATATAAAGTTATAAAACATCAATGGGCAAGCCCTATCTTAATTGATAGGGGTTTGTTTTTTAGTGCTATATTTAAGTCGGAAATAATTAAAACTTAACATAATGAAATTTAGATTTTTAGCTAGTGCAATAATAGTATCTGCTGCTTTATTTTCGTGTAATTCGAGCAGTAAAAAAGTTGAATCAGAAAACACGAATGGTCATAAAATTGAAGTTAAAGAAGTATTACAAGCCAATGCTTACACTTATATACTTGCTAAAGAAAATGGTGGGGAATACTGGCTAGCTGCACCAAAAATGGTGGTTGAAACAGGAGCCGTTTTGTTTTATGAAAATGGAATGGAAATGACCAATTTTGAAAGTAAAGATTTAGAAAGAACTTTTGAATCAATTTATTTTGTACAGGAAATTACTGATAAACCAAAAGCAGCAGTAAATGAAATGATGGCTCAACAACAGCATCATGGAAAACCAATAGTTGAGAAAAAATCGATTAAGATTGATCCTGCAGAAGGTGGAATTTCTTTATCAGAATTATTTGAAAACAAAGAAAAGTACAATGGCAAAAAAGTAATTGTAAAAGGTAAGGTTGTAAAAGTGAACAAAGGCATTATGAATAAAAACTGGTTCCATATTCAAGATGGAACTGAAGGCAGCGGCTTATATGATTTAACAATTACCTCATTGGCTGAGGAAGTTGAAATTGATGACGTTTTAACATTTGAAGGAACATTCGCTGTTGATAAAGATTTCGGTCACGGTTACAAATATAATGTGATTTTAGAAGATGCTGAAGTAAAATAATCTACAATAAAAATAGTTGATAAAAAAATCCATGAGCATTTACTCATGGATTTTTAGCTTATAAAACGAAATCAATCTCTATATTTATTTGCAATACTTATTATAAAATTCACCACCTTCTGTAGAACCTAGCTCTTTAGCTCTTGAAAAATCAAGGCAAGCTCCATCTTTATCATTTGTGTTAATTTTTGCAATTCCTCGGTTAAAAAATGCTAATTTATGGGTTGGTGAAATAGATATTGTTTTATTAAAATCAAGAATTGCATCTTTAAACCTTTCAAGATTAATTTTTGCAATTCCTCGATTAAAATAAGCCCCATCGAACTCTTTATTAATTTCAATGGCTCTTGTAAAATCAAGAATTGCCTCATGATAATTTTCATCAATACTTTTTAAAACACCTCTTGTGTAGTAGCCCATAAAACATTGAGAATTATATTTTAATCCTAAATCATAATCCTTTATTGCATCACTAATTTGATTGATTTGATACTTAGCATACCCCCTGTTAAAATATGAATCAGATTCATTTTTATTTATTTCAATTGATTTGGTATAATCATTAATTGCATCGATATAATTACCTAAATCTACCTTACAATTTGCCCTATTAAAATAGGCACTTGAGAAATTCGGATTCAAATTTATTGATTTTGAAAAGTCTTTTATTGCACCCTCAAAATCGTTCAGTTCTGACTTTAGAATACCCCTGTTGTAATAAGCTTGAAAATCACTTGGGTTGGTTTCAATAGCTTTGTCTATTTCGGATAATTTTACTCCTGAATTTTCAGAGCTTCCTCTTTTTAATTGCATAGCATCAGAGCTTCCTTTACTTTGAGAGAAAATATGCGTCATCATAAAAAGAATTACAGTTAATATGGCTATCTTTTTCATTATCTTAAGTATATGTTAGACAAAAAGGTTTGTTTCTACTTTTGACAGGGAAGAATTGCCTTTACAACAAAACACTTACAATATTGTAATATCACATTTTAGTTAGTATAAAATTACAAAAAAATAGAATACAAGTAAATAGCTTTATTACTCTTGTTTTGCAAATCGTTCCATTGTTTTTGATTTTACTCCAAAAGGTTCGCTTTTAGCAAACTGAGTATGGCGATTGTAAGGCAAATGAGCCATTTTTTCGACCTCAATACTTGGGAAATTAAACTCTTGAATCTCTTTCTTCAATTAAATAAACGCCATTAGCTGTATATGAATTATGAGGTGATTTTGGAAGATGCACTTATAAAATAATATAGAACAAAAATATTTGATAAGAAGGAGGCTGTCTAAAAAGGATAGTTCAACTTTTTAAAACTTACAATATGAAAGTTAAATTTAAAATGGAACGCACCTGCCTACGGTGGAAAGTGATGACGCAGACCTGCCTGCCTGTAGGTATGTTTTGGCTGATTTTAACTCCGTTGAGGGCTAAAGCCGTTCACAAATCAAATCAGTGTAAATCAGTTTTTTTCAGCGTTATCAGCGTTCTCTTCTTTCAACTAAGCAAAGCGATATCATGAGCGTTAGCGAATAATTTGAAAGTGTACAGATAACGTTTTTCACTTTTTAGACTGCCTTTTTTTATTCCTTTTTAATCTTTAAAATATATTTATTAAGGTCTTCAATTTTTGAATAAACATCAATAACTGCCTGTATTTTTTCAGGTTCAACAATGTTATTATGTGTGATAAACGATGAGGATATTTTTATGGATTTAGGTTGAATTTGCTCAACAATTAATTCATATTTAGCAAAGTCATTTGAAATAATACAACTTATACTATCATTTATTAATTCGATGTTTTCACTAAATTTAAAGAAATACACATAAGAATCTTGACCAATAAAATCAGCATAAAAATTTAAATTCCTATTTTTCGATTCTACTCCATTAACAATAATATGGTTAAACCAATTCGTTAAATCAATTTGATAAATATCGCCTTCTTTTTTTACAGCATTAGGTAGATCAAACTCAGCGGTTACTTTTGTGTTAAACGGAAATTCTTTAGATGTGACAATGGCATTTTTCTTATGTAGCTTTACATTATCATTTATATCCCAAACTTTTATTGCATAAGTTTTATTAATAGTTTCATCAACATAATCACACAAATAACTCCCCCTACATAAAGTAGAGAATTGACCTTTAAGTTTTGTTTGCGATTTGAATTTTAATACATTTCCATCTAAATCAACATCAACCATAATGTTATTCATTCGTTGATTGCTTTTTAACGAACTTTTGGGTGTATATGTACTTGTTAATCTATCAGAAATTGGCCTTTCAGGAGAAAGGTAATTATACATATTAACTAAATAGCAAAAAGTGTTCTCATAATAAAACGGTAACTCATTTAAATAGTAAGCATATTTATGCTTCTTTGGATAAATATATTGCAGCTTATTATCGTTAGTAACTGCAGCAATTAAATAATCACTTTCGCTTAAAGGAGAAAAGAAATTATAATCAATGATTCCTGACCGATTATCAATTAAATATGATGTAAAGTAATTTAATTCTAACGATCGAATCAATGCAATATAAGTATCATACCTACTAACATCCCTCAGTCTCCCACTAGCTAAATATTCACCAATTCGTTGATCTCTTGTGTCAATATTCTTAAAATACTCTAAATCATTTGCAAATTCAAAGTCTTCAACTATTGAATGATGAATGGTTCTTAATTTTTCAATTCCAGTTGAATCATTTGATATTCCTGATATTTTAGCATTAACAAAACTATTTATTAACCGATATTGCTTTGTTTTAACTCCTTGATCAATTGCCGCATATATTCCTCCATGGTTACTCTCTCTGTAACCCACATAAACCGCCCACGCAGGCATTCGCTCTGCAACTAAGGATTGTTCATGTCTATATAACAAATCAGCAGGCTCAATAGAAAAAGTAATATTTGCTAATTCAATAAAAGGACGACTCCCTGGCTCAAAAATACAACCTTCTAAATTTGAATACTTCCAAATATGTTCAATATTATTATCCGATTCAATAATTGTATCTGCTTCAGCATTATTATAGGTAGTGTAAACAATATTTAGTTTTTTGTTTCTTACTACTGAAAGTGTTGAATGCTGCTTTTTAATATTTGAGTGAAAAAAATATCTTGAAGACAATAGCTTTGTCATATTTTCAAAAAATTTAATTTCATAATTGTAATTAAGAATTAAGGTATCTCCTATTTCTAGATTATTTATATCACAAGTAAAATAGTTGTATGTTCCATATCTATTATTTTCACGAACAATTTGCACATCCTTCTTTTGAGCTTTTGTGTTTACTGCCCTTAATCCATCTTTATTTGATATAATTGCCTCAAACTTTTTAACAGCAATATTTGAAAATGCATTTTGGTAGTTCCTATCCTTTGGAAAATGCTTAATTAATGTTGGGTCAAAATTCTCTGGAATTTTTACCGACGAAAAATATTTAATTCCTTTTTCTGATTTAATAACAATCTTTTTTTCAATAATGAAGTCATAATAAATAAAATCAAGACGTGTGCCATTAATAAGAATTTTAACATTCTCATCAATTATTTCTGCATCGTTTGGATTGATTGTTGTTTTTTGTGCTACTAAAGTTGTAAAACACAACAAAAGTGCAGCTATGAAGCTGGTAATTTTCATGGGATAATTTTTTTATAGTTACTGCATAAAGATATAAATTTCATTTGTTTTTGTACAAAGCATTATGCATTCCTTTAATTTTGCTTGTTTTCAGTTATTTATTTATTGTTAAATTGGTTAGATAGGCTGTACACCACAAACTTACTTAGTGAAACTTTCTTGTTAACTTGTCATTAGTCATTACGACCTTTATGCAATTAATTTCTTATGACTATTTTATAGTTTAATTATTACAAACAACATATCTTTTTATTAATCTACTCTTGTTATGCAAATGGGGTCATTGTTTTTTTTCGCTAAAAAGTTGCTTATAAGCAAAACTAGGATTTGGTTTGTTGGGTAAACTGGCTATTTTTTCGACCTCAATACTTGGGAAATCAAATTCCTGAACTACTTTTAATTCAATAACACCTTGATCTGAATATGGATGGTTTTTTAATGAATTGGTAAAATTTACCGTGGCAAGAAGATAAGCAAAATGCAAGATTTGATAATTTGAAGTATGTTCAGTTTTATCGGTAACTAAGTTGCCAATGATACGCACTTGTTTGCCAATTGTTTTTTAGAGGGTAGGAGTTAACTCCTTAATTTCATTTCGTGATAGAGACGCTGACAAGACCTTCTAATCTTATCAGTGTCAAACATGTCAGCGTGAGTAAGGCCTAACAGCATTTGCGCATAGTAATAAGCCCTTATAATTGCTACGTCTGTACATATGAGCATATCTACTTGCATCTATAAGATTTTATATGGGGTTTTAAAAAACATTTATGACGAACTACTGTTTTTATAATGATATATTTCATTGAATCAAGAAGGTTTTAATTGGTTTCATAGTTAAATAATGACTTACTTTGTTTGGTGAGAAGTGCTTAAAAAGAGGAGCGTAAATTAATAATAGGGATAATGACGGGACAAGAAATTGTTAGCATCCAAGATGCCATTCAAAATGCAGGGTTAAACAGTACAAAATATCCAAAAAAAATCGAGATAAAAATCCCAAGGGCTAGATTCCCAGGAATGTATTTAAGTATTCCAACCGATGGGAAATCGTTTAAACTTCAAGTATATTGTCATCAGGCAAGTTTCTCATTTTTAGGAAAGCTAAACACTCGAGGTTATAAGGTTGATACTGTTGATTTAGACAAAACTTTTTCAATTAAAGAAGTGAAAGGAGTTCCAAGCGAAGAAGAAATAGGTGATTTCTTGAATCAAGCAATGAAAGATGTTGTGAATATTGGTATTGTTAGAGCTCCTGAGCCTGAGCCTGAGGTGGAATAGTAAGAACTATATATAGTATTCAAAGCCTTTGGAAATAATTTCAAGGGTTTTTTTATTGCTTTTTAAATAGTGACAATGGTTTTGATTAGCAATTATTGGTTTAAAATTGCCCACTAATTTAGTAGTTGTTTATTTTATTTCAGTAGATTTCTCTGGATTTATTTTCTTGTAGTGCGACATTGCAAAACGAATTTCAGTCCAAGTTGCATCGTCCAAAACTATTTCTTTTATTGGTCCTAATTGGGTTGTTTCTAACTCCGTTGCAATCTCACATATCATATCAGCTTTGCTTTGTTCTATAAAATCAGTGACTTCTAAAGTACCTATTTCAATAAAATGTGCTAGGTGATTTTCAATAGTTAGATCTTTAAGAGCTCTTTCTTTAGCAATATCTTTTATCGAGATACCATTCAGATACATCCGTAAAGTTTCCTTTTTTGTGTCAACTTTTTTTTCTTTTGCTGTCTTAAATTTTGTTTTTGTATCCTTTTTCGTTTTGGGTCTATTTTTTTTTGATAGGTACAGTTCTGAGTTTCTTAATTCATTTTTTGACAATTCACTATTTGATAAAATGGAATCGATTAAGGATTCTGCTTTATATATATATGATAACTGAGTGAAAAAATGGGATTCTATATCTTTTAGTTCTGTTAGGAATTTTTTGGTTCCTTTTACACTTTTTAAACTTTCTTGTATTTCAATTATTTTTCCTGAAAAATCTTTAAGTTTTGGCTCAAAATATCCTTTTGCTGCAATTACACGATTTTTTAAATTGAATACTGTATCTATATTTTTTGCTGATAATATTCGTGTAATTTCATTTATAAAATTATCGGCGTGGTACTTTTCTTTTTTGAATAACTCAGCTAAACCAACAGCCCATCCTTTAAATTTTTGTTTTTCGGATCTGCCTTCTTCCTTATTATATGTTGAAATATGATAGTTTAGTTGATTTAATAAATTTGAAAAATTGAATGCGTATATTGTATAGTCTTTAATGTAATCAATTGAATATCTTTCGGCTTGCTTAATGAGTATGTCTTTTGCTATAGGCTGGTTGGTGAAATTCAATATCAGGCTATCCTGATCAAGTCCGTCTTGCGGTATTTGTGATGTAAGTACCAATCCCTTTAATGAAGTTAATCTTGATAATGCTACATAAGCCTGTCCTGGAGCAAAAGCCTTGGAAACATCAATAATTGCTTTATCAAAGGTTAAACCCTGACTTTTATGTACTGTAATTGCCCAGGCCAATTTGATTGGATATTGAGTGAAAGTTCCAATTATTTTTTCTTCAATTTCATTGCTGTCTTTATTTAATGCAAAACGTTTGTTTTCCCAGGTATATAGTTCAACAGTTGCTGGCTCCGAACCATCTGTAAAACTAACCTCGATGTTCTCCTTGGTTATTTCCGATATGTATCCAATTTTGCCATTAAAATAGAGTTGATGACCTGAATAATCATTTTTAATGAACATTACTTGTGCCTCTTTTTTTAACTCCAAAGTGAATTCAACCGGATAACTATATTCTGAGAATTCACCATCGACGTTTGCATTATATGTAAAGGATTTTCCACCTAGGTTTTTAAGTTCTTCAGAATTAATAGTATCTGCTTTGTTGTTATGGGTTGTTAAATATATAAATCCGTCTTTATGGCTAGGTTTGAAATCGGGTTTGTAAAATTCATTAAGTACCTTTAGGTTTTCTCTGTTTATTTTATTGTTTCGTAGGTTGTTAAGTAAGTCAATGAATTTAGAATCCGTTTGGCGATATATTTTATCTAATTCAATATATACTGGTTGATTGTGTTGTAATACCTGGGCATTAAAAAAATACATGCCTTTATAATACTTATTTAAAACTCTCCATTCATTGTCTTTTACAATAGGTGGAAGTTGTAACATGTCGCCAATAAAAAGGACTTGTAAACCTCCAAATGGATTGTTATTTCTACGAACATGACGTAGAATAGTGTCAATTGCATCGAGCAAATCGGCACGTAGCATACTAACCTCATCAATAATAAGAAGTTCCATTTCCTGTAAAAGGCGTCGTTTGTATTTGTTTAATTGAATGGCAGCGAGTAATGTTTTGGGAGTATTTAATTGAAAGGTAATTTCATGATTAAATACAATAGTATTTGTGGGAATAAACGAACCAAATGGCAATTGAAAAAGAGAGTGTAGCGTAACCCCTCCGGCATTAATGGCAGCAATTCCTGTGGGTGCTGCAATTACCACATTTTTATGAGTGCTCTTTGTAATTTCTTTTAAAAATGTAGTTTTCCCTGTTCCAGCCTTTCCTGTTAAAAATATATGTCGGTTTGTATTGTTTACAAAGCGTGAGGCTATTTGGGTAATGTCTGAACTCATTGTTAACGATAATTTTGACAAAGGTAAGATAAAGAAAATAAAAAGGCAGACTCTAAGGTCTGCCTTTTTATTATGTGTGGTAAATTTCTTATTTGTTGTTTACCTGCTCATCTAAAGCTTTTCCAGCTTTAAATTTTGCAACACTTTTTGCAGCAATGGTAATTTCTTTTCCTGTTTGTGGGTTACGACCTGTACGTTGAGCACGCTCGCTTACGGAAAATGTTCCGAATCCAACTAATTGGATACTTTCTTTTTTACCTAAAGTTTGTTTTGTTGTTTCTACAAATGCGTTTAATGCTTTTTCAGCATCTGCTTTTGTTAAACCAGCTTTTTCAGCCATTGCCGCTACTAATTCTTGTTTGTTCATAGTGTCAATTCTTAAGTTAAACTTTTATATTCTTTTTAAAGCACCAATAAATATAGTGATTCTATTCAATTCACAAACCTTTTTGTGGATAAAAAGCAGGTTTTTTGTTAAAAAAGCGTACTGTTAGTCTCATTTTTCGTGTAAAAGGTATATAAATTTACTCTCAAGCCCTATTTTTAGGAGCTTTAGCTTATTAAAACGGTAGGTCATCTTCACCTAAAGTTTCTTCAGATGGAGGAGGAACTTCGCTTGGAAAATTCGAATCGGCAGTACTTTGATTTTTAGCACCAGTGTGATTAGCTAATTCCATTTTCCAGGCTCTAATGTCAGTGTACCATTTTCCATTAAACTCTCTACTTTCAATATTAATAGAAATTTTTACATCGGAACCGATGCCCATAGCATCCAATTCAACTTTATTATTCCAATTTGAGATGCAAACCTTTTTAGGATATTGATCTTGAGTTTCAATTATAAAATCTTGTCTTTTCCACTCTCCTTTTGCCGAAGTTCCAGAATTTGCTTCCAGAATTTGAATAATTTTTCCTACTATTTCCATTGTAATATATTTTTGAGATGCAAAAATAAGTTTTAAACACACATACACATAAATATTAGTATGAATAATTAGAATAAAATGATTTTAATAACTTCGCAATATAAATCTCTATTATTGTAATATATGAAACCCTCATTATTAAGAGATTTTAAAAAATAAGGTACAAAGACAAAAGGACATGAATAAAAAACAAGCTGTAAGATGTTTTCCATGATGAGGGTTCGCCGAACACTATTAAAAAATAATGTGAAAGTGAGGCAACAAAGCTCACCTAAACTAAGATTGAAAGCTGCAACTTGCATTAAAACAGAATATTAATTAAAGTTTATACACGTGAAATTACCTGATGTAAATAGGAAAAATGTTCAATTGCAACTAAACGAAGTAGAAATAATTGAAGAAACCATTCAGCAAATAATGAAAGATTTTGGCATGTTTGGAATGGATATTGTTTTTTCGGGCGATATTGAAAATGCTTATTTCGAAATCTTTAATCAAGTTGTTTATCAAATTGAAGATTTGTTTAGAATTAGTAGCTCGCGTTTGTTGGCGGTTTTGTATCAAATTGACATTAGTAATGAACAAATTGAAAAAGCACACAATATAACTCCCGATTCTACTTTGCAGGAAGTAGTAGCTGAACAAATTATCCAGAGGGAACTTAAAAAAGTACTTACGCGAAGATATTTTAAATTAAATACGAATAAAGAGCTTGACTAACATTAGTAAAAAAGTATTATTATTTCTAGCGAAAGGTTAGCGGCAAACGCAACTTTTAACATAATAGTTCCATCGTATGTGTTGTATAAACAAAATTAGACTATGAAAAAAATAATCATTTTTACTTTATTAATTATTCCCTTATTTTGTTCTGCACAATTTGATATTGGGTTGCAATTAGGAATGAATTATCCGGTTTATTATTCTTCAGACGGGATGGCAAGAAAACTTGGAAGCGAATTTGGTATTCAAATAGCCAAAGGATTTGATAATGATTTTGGAATTGAAACTGGATTATTAATTGAAGCTTATGGTGCAACGGAAACAGATGCATCATTTTTAAATTTTCAACTATATCTACCAATTCTTGCAAGCTATGAAATCTATGACAATAAAATAATTATAAAATCTGGAATATTGATTGGTGCAAAGAATATATACCGTTTCACTAATTATACTGAATTTGATCCTGAAATTAGCATTAACAAAAATATTACTCCAAATAAACGTCACTTAGGTTTGGAATTTAATATTGGATTTGGTTATCAGTTTAATAAAAAATTAGGAGTCCTAATTAATTATAGAACACCTTTTGATATTCGCAAACAAGTATATGGAGTTTTTACATGTGGACTTAATTATAAAATCGTCAGCCGCTAACCACAAATAAAGCTAAACGGGCGATAAATTGTAAATTGAAATGTTGGCTTTATTTGAAACACCGACAAAGAAATAATATATTTACAAGGGCTTGGTTAATTGGTAAATTGAAACGGTAAAAGTTTAAATGCCGTCAAGCCTTATTAATCACGTTATGGGCAAGTGATCAAGAAAATAAGCAAAGGACTATATAATTAGTAATCTAATTAAAAGCTTTAATAAAGAGATAAACAATAAGCTAAACCTTATATTACTATAAAAGAAAGAGTTATATGAATTATATAAAATATACAGTTTTTATACTATTATTTGTAATACTTTCATGTTCACCACATGGAAATGGTACAAAGAAATCTCAATTGACAAAAAATGGAGTTGAGAAAGAAGATTATCTTAAAACTATTGAAGAACTAAATAAAGATTTCTTTAAGAATTACTGGGAAATTGAAAAAATAATTGTCAGTAAATTAGAAAAAGAAGGTTCTGAGTATTTTATAGAAAACAATTGTTATGAGATCTTAGGAAAATTTGAATCAACTCTAGAAGTGTATTGTCAAATATGCGAAAAGCTAAATATAGATAATAAGGGGGGATTGTTGACCTCATATCTACACCTAAATGACATAGAAAATGTAAAAAAGCAGTATGAACTGATGCAAACTGATGAAATTGCGTTTGTATATAAAGAGTTTTATAAATATGAAGATTCTGGAAAGCTTTTGGAAAGTAAATATATATCTATAAAGTTTGATAAAAGAGTTGAAGAGTTTGCAAATGCTGTTTTTACACATATTAATGCTATTGAGGAGTTTATAATACAAGAGTGGGAAGGTTTATTACCTCCAAAAACAAGAGTCATGTTACTTTACTGCGATGGGCCTGGACCGTATAATTCAAATTTAAATGAGACTTATTTACCCATAAAATCTCGATCAATAAGTAGTAGTAAAAAGGAAGCAGGAGGTATTGTACATGAAATATTCCATTTGGTTAACATACAATTGTTAGGTCAGAAATGTAAATTTGATATAGATTGGGGAATGAACTCTTTTAAGTTTTTAGATGAGGGTTATGCGCAACTTATTGAGAGTAAATTTATGAATACCTTTAATGAAAATAGAGAAGGAGTGGATGAGTATTCAAAAAAAATAGTAATTGCCAACTCTTTTGACTTTAAAGAGTTAAAAACAAAATGGGGTGAGCTATTCTCTAGTTCAGATGTAAAAATATATTATTTAGCATACTCATTTGCCTGTTTTCTTGAAGATAAATATGGAGAAGAGAAACATAAAGCTCTTTTCCTACCAGTAGCAAATATCCCTGAAAACAGCTGGTTAGAATATGTAGAGAGTTACTTTGGTTTAACTGTAGATGACCTTATTGAAGAGTGGAAGCAAAAATTAATACAGTAATATTAATTTGTGACGATATGACTGGCTGACACTAATAACACCAGCCCATAACACACAATAAATTCAATACGTGTTAATATTAAAACCAAACTTTGTTCATATTTGAAAAACCACTGAAATTAATTTACTCACAACTATAAAATAAGGGAGCTTATTTCTTATCCAGAATAACTTTTTCTAAGTAATCATCATACGTTTTCAAAAAAGCATTAAATAATAGATGCGACTGAAATTCATAGCCTTTTTTTGTGAAATGAAGGAAATCGGTATGAGCCATCCCATTATAATACCAATGATTTATGGAGCCTTCTCCACCCATTACTTCATGAAAATCCCAATAACTCAGATGGTATTCTTGGGCTTTTATTTTTAACACATTTGCAGCAGTCTTTACATTTTCATTGATGTACGATTTACGAAAGCGATGATCGGCTGGTGTGGCTAACAAAATTGCTGAATTGGGAGCTGCTCTTTTAATATTTTGAATTACACTATCTACCCGAGTACTAAAAAGTGCAGAATCAAACACATTAGTATAGGCATCGTTGGTTCCGAGCGATACAATTACCCAATCGGGTTCCAAAGCGCTTAAATGAGGTTCAAAATATTCACATTTTAAATACGATTCAAATTCTGCTCCATTAATACCTACGGTATGATAAATTATTCCGGCATCGTTGCTGTCAAAGTTAAATCCATATAAGTTGAACTTGCTTTGTTTTGAGTTCTTTTTATCTAACTGAAGAACAACTTTATCGATATTATTTTCAAATTCAAATAAGGTATAACCAAGCTGAGGATTGGGTTTTACCGATATTGCATTTTTAATGATAGGCTCATAAAATGCTGAGCCAAAATCATGAAACACCATTAATTTATCAAAATCGTATCCGGGCATCGATTTATCAGCAATGGCAATAGATATGCTAGCAGAATTATCGTCCGTGTAAACTGTAATTCCAGACAATCCAATGGGGCATTTTATGGTAGTTTCTATGTTTCTGCAATTTTCCCAATTCCCTTGCGATTTAACTCTGTAATTCATTGGGTTATTGGTATGCGCTACTTTATAAGGAAAGATAAAACCTCGCCCACCCATGCTTCCTAAAAAGAAGGTTTGTAAGCGCTTTCTAAAATTTCCGGATAAAAAATCGGCTTGTAAATGTGAATCGCCAATATGAACAATCCTTACTTTATTTTTTCCTCTAAGACCAATATTGGTAAACTTGTCAAACAATTTATTATACTCAGCTGAATCATAAATTACAAATTCATTTTTGCTAAAATTCACAAATGAATATTTTTCTAATTCAAATGGATCATCTTGTGAGTATAAATTATTCACTATTAAAATAAGTGTGAGAGTGTAAAAAATATTTTTCATTCGTTGCTTTTGTGAAAGACTATTAGAACTACAAATTATTCAATTCATTATCGGATATTAATTTTTCAGGAGAATTGAAAATCTGCATTTCCTGTTTTTTTAGATTAAGCTCTTGAATTATCCTTGATTTCGAAGGATAACTGATTAATAAAAGTGCAAGTAAGGCAATAGTTAATACAACAAACCCAAGTAGTGGAGCCATCAGATAAAATACAATGGCCAATAATGTTGGCGCTTCGAGCATGGCATATTTAATTATTTTAGCTGCCATATATTCATTGACTTTCTCAATAAGCAATATTTTTGTGCGAGCTTGTTCAATTTTTTTTCTCGATAGTATTTCGCCAACAATTAAACCGAAAAACGAAAAAATGCCAAGAATCAAGAAATAGACATTTATTAAGGATGGCTTTATTTCTGATAAAATCAATTCCTCTCTGCTAATGGGCTCTTTTAAAAATAGTGCTATTACAAAAAATGATAATAGTCCAAAAACCATTGCAAAATGTATGGTTTTTAAATTAATGATGTATTTTTTTCCGGTTAATTTTTCAGTTTGCATCCTTCGTTTTTTGAATCCCACAATGTGGGTGATATTACCCGCAGCTTGCTGCGAATGTTTAAAATTATACTAACTTGATACCTCGTCTGGCAGCGAGGTTGTTCATTAAAGAGTCAAAGATAATCATCAAATCTTATTCCTGTAAAATGTTTTGTGCTTTTTTTAAATTCGAGTATATTTCATCTTGTAAATATTATGATTATGACAAGCAAAAAAATACAACGAATTTTATGGTTAGCAGCTATAGTAGCTGGTTTAATCGGTGTACTGGGCCAATATGAAATTGTAATTATAAAATTCCTTTCGAATTATAATTTTGAGTTTCTTCTTACAGCATTTATACTTATGGTGATTTTAAAGCTTATGAAAAAGTAAAACGCCATCCCGAAATTCGAAATGGCGTTCAATTACTTATATTTTATGTATTAGTTAAACCAAGCTTCAACATCAGTAAGCTGAAGTGCCGGAATATCTAATTTATTTTTTTTCCGGTATCCGTTCATTTTTTGGTGGACTTGAGTAGCTTTCTCTTCTTTAAGTTTTGCTACAGTAGTATAACCTGCATTAATAAAATGTTCAGCCCAAACTTCAGGAATACCAATTTTTACAAAATCTTCGGGTCCTTCAATTTTTGCTTTTTTCTCGGGGCGCATTTGTGGAAATAATAGTACATCCTGAATGGAATCTTGCCCGGTCATAAACATGGTTAAGCGGTCGATTCCAATTCCCATACCCGATGTTGGAGGCATTCCATATTCCAAGGCACGAACAAAGTCCATATCAATAAACATGGCTTCGTCATCGCCTTTTTCCGAAAGTTTCATTTGATCCTGAAATCTTTCCAATTGATCGATTGGATCGTTCAACTCGGTGTAAGCATTACAAAGTTCTTTTCCGTTTACCATTAGCTCAAAACGCTCGGTTAATTCTGGATTGTCGCGATGTTTTTTACAAAGTGGAGACATTTCAACCGGATAATCAGTAATAAAAGTAGGCTGAATCATAAGGCCTTCACATTTTTCACCAAATATTTCATCAATCATTTTTCCTTTACCGAAAGACTCATCCACCTCAATATTCAAATCTTTACAAACCTGACGCAATTGTGCTTCATCCATTCCAGTAATGTCAATTCCAGTGTGTTCCTTTATGGCATCAGTCATTGATAAACGACGGTAAGGAGCCTTAAAGTCTACTTCGTTTTCACCAATTTTTAATTTGGTTTTTCCGTGTAAAGCCAAGGCAACTTTTTCAAGCATTTCCTCGGTGAAATCCATCATCCAATGGTAATCTTTGTAGGCCACATAAATTTCCATTACAGTAAATTCTGGATTATGCGTGCGATCCATTCCCTCGTTACGGAAATCTTTAGCAAACTCATACACCCCTTCAAATCCACCAACAATAAGTCTCTTTAAGTACAACTCATTGGCAACACGCAAATACAATGGCATGTTCAAGGCATTGTGATGCGTAATAAATGGGCGGGCAGCTGCTCCTCCGGGAATCGGCTGTAAAATAGGAGTTTCTACTTCTAAATATCCACGCTCATTGAACATGGTACGCATGGTATTTATTATTTTTGCACGTTGTAAAAACACATTTTTAACCTGTGGATTCACTACCAAATCAACATAGCGTTGACGATAGCGTTGTTCAGGATCGGTAAAGGCATCATAAACCACGCCTTCTTTTTCTTTAACTATAGGTAAAACTCGCAGTGATTTACTCAATAGGGTAAATTCTTTTACAAAAATTGATTTTTCACCTACCTGAGTAACAAAAGCATATCCTTTAATTCCAATAAAATCGCCAATATCTAATAAGCGTTTAAAAACAGTATTATATAAAGTCTTGTCTTCACCCAGACAAATTTCGTCGCGATTAAAATAAATCTGAATGCGACCCTTTCCGTCCATTAACTCAGCAAAGGAAGCTTTTCCCATGATTCTGCGGCTCATAATCCGACCAGCCATGCTTACTTCTTGAAAGTTTCCCTTTTCAGAATCAAACTTATTGCGAATATCGTCGGTGCTTGTATTAACTGGGTACGCTGCTGCCGGATAAGGATCGATCCCTAATTTTCGTAATTCTTCTAATGAATTCCGGCGAATAATCTCCTGTTCGCTTAAATCTAAATGACTCATATATCTTGTTTTTAAATCTTAGTATCAAGTATTTAGACAATCGATTCAATCTTAAAAATCTTCATGTCTTGATACTTAAATTTCAGAGTTTGCCTGAAAATTTTTTGCAAAGATATAATTTTCAATCAACTAGTGGGTATTCACTTAAAATGATTTTAGCCTAAGAAACTAATTTTTAACAAATTTTATATTCCGTTGAAAATTTTTTCAAGAATAAAATTTTGTTCGTGGTTTATATTAAAATTATCTTGGTCAAGATTAACAAATGTTTTAATCTATTGGAATTAAAACTTTCCCTGTCAGGGTTTTTATTGTATAAATAAAACCCTGACAGGAATATATTAAATTTTAAAAAATGAAAAAACTTGCTTTATACTGGCAGATATTAATAGCCTTTGCGTTGGCAATAGTATTTGGTCTTTTTTTTAAAGAATATATAAATTATGTGGCTTGGATGGGAACTCTTTTCCTGAAAGGCTTAAAAATGATTATTATTCCGTTAATCTTAAGTTCTATTATATCAGGTATTGCCAATATTGGCGATGCTAAAAATCTAGGCCGCTTGGGTGTAAAAACCATGCTGTATTATATAACAACCAGTACGCTGGCGCTTTTAACAGGTTTAATTTTAGTAAATATATTTAAGCCAGGAGTAGGAGCCGATTTAGGTTTTGTGCAGGAAGTACAAGGATTAGCTGTTGCAAAAGAATCGTTTGGTGCAACTCTTTTAAATATTGTTCCTGAGAATGTATTCAGAGCAATGGTTGAAAATAAAATGCTTTCGGTAATATTTTTTGCAATTATGTTTGGTTTTTTCATCACCAAAATAACTCCAAAATACCGCACTACTTTAAGCGATTTTTTCAATGCTATTTTCGAGGTAATGATGAAGCTAACTTTATTCATTATTAAATTTACTCCCTTTGGAATTTTTGGTATTGTTGCTAAACAAGTGGCCGAAAATGACAATTTGCCAGAGCTACTTTCGCGACTGGGTTTATATATGTTTGTAGTTTTATTAGCTTTGGCCATTCATGCATTTGTAGTTTTACCAATACTGGTAAAATGGTTCGGAAAATCGAATCCAATCAAGCATTTAAAAGCCATGCGTTTGCCATTAATAACTGCTTTTTCAACATCATCTTCAAGTGCCACCTTACCATTAACAATGGATGCCGTTGAAAACAATTCGGGCGTTTCAAATACAGTAACCAGCTTTACCTTGCCACTTGGAGCTACTGTGAATATGGATGGAACGGCTCTTTATGAATTGGTTGCAACCATGTTTATTGCTCAGGCTTATGGAGTAGATCTATCCATTGGGCAGCAAATAATTGTGGTAATTACAGGACTATTAGCATCGATTGGTGCTGCTGGAATTCCCATGGCTGGTTTGGTAATGATTTCAGTTATATTATCTGCAGTGGGTCTTCCGCTTGAAGGAATTGGTTTAATATTAGCTGTTGATCGAATTTTAGATATGTTTCGCACGGCTGTAAACGTTTGGAGCGATAGCTGTGGCGCAGTAATTATTGCAAAAAGCGAAGGCGAAGAGTTAAAGGTTTAATAAAACCGTAAATGAGTATCGGATTAATATCCTAATATTATTATTGATTGCTTACGTGAGGGCTTTGGCGTTCTTGTGCCTGACTATCGGTCTACCGCCAGACAGGCTTGGTACAACAATTGCAAATCATATAAAAAATAATAATAATTAGCATTCTAGTAGAACGTTCATTATATACCGTAGCATTATTCATCGGATGACTATTAGTTAGTCATCCGATGAATGTCATAATAATTAGAAAACTGACGACTAGTAAATAATCTTATGTCGAATTCAGGTTATTTGCTAAGTTTATTCATGTAAATTTTCATGCAATTCATTTAATATCTTAAATATTTAATGCAACTTATTTTTAAACCTTTGGATCTTGTCAAGTCGAATACTGTCAGCGAGCGTAGCTCTTGACAGTATTTGTAGATAAAATAAGCCCTTATAACTGCTACCTCTGTGCAGATGAACTTATCTACTGACCTTCTAAATAATTTTATTCATTTTAACAAATAATTTATATTTCAAAAAATGATTTTATATTTGCTTTAGAAAATATCAATTTATTAAACCAAAACTTATGAAAATTAGAACCATCGCATTATTTATTTCTGCATTATTGAGTACTCATGTATTTTCTCAAATTGAAGAAGAAACTAAACCAAAAGCATTTTTAGGGATAAATTCAGGAATAAACCATATTGGAGGAATGTTTGGAATTCATGGTGAAGTAAATGTTGTTAACAACTTTTCAGTAATCGGATCAGCCGGTCTAGGGGGTTGGGGTACAAAAGCCTCAATTGGAATTAAGTATAACCGAAATTATCCTTATGGGACACACTTTATTCTAACATATTCATCGGCAAGTGGTATTAAAGATTTTAAGCTGGATGTGGAAACTGAAGCTAATGATGAAACCATGAATCAAGGTGGAACTCAAGAGGTAACATTTGATTTAAAAACTGCTAGAAATATTAATTTGATAGTAGGTTATAGTTGGAAATTATTTCAAAGAAGTAGATTTAATTTAGATTTTGGTTATTCTGTGCCTATGCAGGATAAAGCCTATGCTGTAATATCTGATCATGTATTAACAAAAGATTCAGACACTATGATGGGCATTATGACTCCTGGTGGATTAATTTTAGGCTTAGGATTTTCATTTAGCTTATAAATGAAAATATATTACTATTTAATATTTGTTTTATTTTTTTTATTAAAACCTTTGGTTTCATTTGGACAACACTCCAATAAACTTAAGTGGAAACAAATTGAAACCGAACATTTTAAAGTTATTTTTCCTTCAGAGATTGAAAAACAAGCAAATTACTCAGCTACTCTTTTGGAAAAATCGTACAAGGAGGTTTCATCTGGATTATCAACCAAACCAAAGCAGATTAAATTATTTTTATTTAACCAATCAGTTACTTCAAACGGATATGTTTCATTGGGTTCGAAAAGAATGGTTTGGTATACAACCCCAAGCCAGAATTCTAATTTAATTGGTAGTACTGATTGGTTTCAAGCTCTTGCTATACACGAATTTAGTCATGTATCCCAATTTTCAGCCTTTGATACAAATTTAACAAGTTTTGCAGGAGGTTTATTTGGAGATTATGGCAAGTCGCTCTTTATGAATTTTACTAGCCCTTTATGGTTTTTTGAAGGTGATGCTGTTTATACAGAAACAAAACTATCAAATAATGGTCGCGGAAGGCTTCCTTCATTTTATAGAGATATTAAAGCTTTAGAATCAAACGATATCCGATTTTCCTATCAAAAAGCATATTTAGGATCGTATAAAAATTACTTTCCTTCATGGTATCACTTAGGCTTTTTAATGACTAATCATGTTATAGAAAATTATGGTGATGATGCATGGAAAAATGTTGTAAAAAGAACAACAAAATCTATTTCACCCTATTCTTTTTCAAGAAGTCTCAAGAAAAACACAGGATTCAATACAAGGAAAACCTATATAAACACTTTGAATGAATTCAAAGCAAAACAAAATGAATTGTATGCACAAAAGACATTTGCTGAATACAAGAAAATTAATACAAAAAACAACAAACATTATACAAACTACTATTACCCATATAGTATTGGATTAGATTCGGTAATTGCGTTCAAAAGAGGTTTTGATAACTCGGGTTCATTGGTTTTAATAGATTCAAAAAAAGAATCGGAATTATTAAAAATAAACCCAATTGATAGAATTCACTCAAACGGGAAAAGTATTGTTTGGGCTAATGTGGTTGCAAACATTCGCTGGACCGAACAAAGCTACTCAGATATTATTTTATTTGATATTGCAACAAAAAGAAGAAGAACATTAACCTACCATAAAAAATTATTTGCCCCTGCTATTTCAAACAGCAATAAAAAAATTGCCGCCGTTGAATTCAATGAAAAAATGGAATGTAGTTTGCTTATTCTCGATTTTGATACAGGAAAAGTAATTCAAAAAATCCCAATGCCTTTGGGGAATTTTATACGAATGCCATCGTGGAATAAAAATGATGATAGCATAGTTTTCACACTAAATATTGGACAATCAAATTATTTAGCTTCAATAAATATTACCAATAACCAAATAAGTATTCTCAAATCTTTTGGGTCTAAAAATATTTCAAATCCAGTTTTTTACAACGATTATATTATTTATAATTCATATGCAAATGGAGTGGATGCTATTTTTGCTTATAATTTATTGAGTAAAAATGATTATAAACTGATAAGCACAAAATTTGGTGCATATAATGCATGCCTAATAGGCAATGAGTTTCTATTTCAAAATTATTCCGTAATGGGTTATACCATAAATAGTGTGAATATAGATTCATTAAATTGGGAATCTTTTGATTTTGAAAATGAAAAAATAAATCTTTGGAATAATGAAATTTCAAATAACATATTTGAATCAGTTAAAATGGATTCAATAACTAAATATCAATCAAAGAAATATTATCCTTTTATAAATTCAATTAAAGTTCATAGTTGGGGTCCATATCCAGTTAATAGAGGTATTGGTTTTAATATTTTTTCCGATGATGAACTATTAACAACAAGTGCTAAAGCTGGTTTAGAATATTATCCTCAAGATAAAGCGAATAGAGTATTTACAGAAATTAGCTATTCAGGTTTGTTCCCAGTATTTAATTTAAAATATAGTAAGGGAACAAAATATCTGTCAAACTCGTCAGACACAATTAGTTTTCAAAGAATAAAGGAAAATGTTCTGGGATTTTCGATGAATATTCCATTGAATTTCTCAAGGTATAACTACGAAAGAAAACTAACCATTTCAAGCGGATTTGATAAAATTTATCAGAAAAATTATGAAGATTCATCATTTGCTATTGCACACAATAATTCGCTAATAAATATTGGATTGTTTGGTTTATTTATTAGAAATAGCGCATTGCGTGATGTAATGCCAAAATTTGGTGTTGAATTTAGAGCGATAAATTATTCTTCAATTAATTCAAATGGATTATTAAAAAACAGAACTTCATCAAATTTAACAACTTACTTGCCCGCCCCGTTTAATCATGGATTTAAAGTTTCAATTGGGTATGAATTAAGCAACTCTGAATATAATTATATATATCAATTAGAAAGTGATTTAGAAATGATTTATGGTTACGATAAACCATCATTTACATCTGATAGTTATGCTAATTTCTTAGCATTATATTCCTTTCCATTATTTTACCCTGATGTGGCTTTGGGTCCGATCATTTATTGCAAAAGAATAAAAATAAATGCTTTTTACAACTATGGACAATTTAGAGAAAAATCAAAAATCCTAAATGTAAGTTCATATGGTGCCGAAATTCATGGAGAATTTAACTTTTTTAATTTAATATTCCCCATTGAAATTGGTCTTAGAATTTCAAATAGGTTATATGATAATGAATTGTCATATGAATTCATGCTTATGGGTATTCCATTTTAAAAAATAAATGAAATCATTTTTTTGTGTATGATTTCAATAAGTTGAAGAACTATTTTGCATCATCTATCTAATACATGAATATCCTGTCCAACCAATTCAATAAAACTCATCTATTCTGTAATATGTGGCATTTGTTTTGAAATACAAATTTAAATATGAAGGTAAATATGGAGCTCACACTAAATAGAACAGAATATATAAATAATAAATTGGAAGTTGAAGTAGATTGCGCCGAAGACTTTAACACCATTGGACGTATTGATTTATTAGAATACAATGGAAACATAATTAAAACCTTTACCCATGTTAGTTTTAATTACGGACATGCTGTTTTAATTGTTAACAACATGGAAAAAGGAAGTTATTTATTGCGAATTAGAGACTCAAAAGTTGCTGACATCCTTAAATTAGAAATATAAAAAAGCCAGCTATAGGACCAAGCTGGCCTTCAATTATTAATAAAAACATCAATTGTATTTAATTAACCATCAATAATTGAGTTATATAATTTACTTCATTGGTTAATGCATTTGCAGAAATTGTAGCACCAGAAATTGAATCAATATCTTTACCTACAACCAAGTTTTTTTCAGCACTAAAATTTTTAAATTGCTTTAGCCACCCTTTACTGCATACTTCCTGGCCATGAGTTGCTTGATAATTAAACACCCTAACCGATTCTATAACTTTTTGTGAATTAAAAATCATAAATGCATCGAAATATTCGTAATGTTCTGCAACTGATAAGGGTTTTTTATCCTTACTGCATCCACCGGCTCGGCAGCTTACAACCCTACCCACATAAACATAGCCTAACAAGGTGTCGTTTTTAACCACTTTAAAAAACTTACCTGTATTCATACTTTGAGACGATAGCTGTGGCAATTCTTTTAATAATGACACATCTGCATTCAACTTTTTTGCCAATTCCTTTTGTAGCAATTTTGGGTTGTACACAAGACCATTTGCTTCACAAAACAAAGTGCTTACGGCAATTATTAAAATGGTTAAAACAATTTTCATTTTTTATTATTTTATTTAAAACATCACTGCAACACCAGCATTAATTGTTTTAGAGTACTCATCAGTAGCTTCATTTTTATAGAATTGCATATCTGCTTTAAACATAGCACCCCTTGCCATTTTCCAACCAATACCAGCAGTTATTGCGTTTATATTATAGGCTTTATTTTTTGAAAAGCCATTTTCTACACTTGCATGCATATTATAGTTTGAGTATCGAATAAAAGGAATTAATTCACTTTTATAGCTTGTGGTTTTAAGTACATTATAACCAACTTCAGCATAATAACCAATCATTGTATTTCCTAAACCTTCATTAGTTTTTACACCTGTTACTGCATCTGTTTTAATCTTAGCTGTAAAAGTGTTATACTGATCTGTATTTCCTAGCTTTGTTAAATAAAACTGACCTCTAACATACAATCCTTCAAAAGTATATCTTGCATCAATACCAAGCATTGCAATATTAATAACTGATGAATCGGCAATAGCAACTAGTGAATCATTAGCCATATCAATACCTCCAAATAATTCGCTTTGCGATTTGCCAAAATAACCCGATGCCCCAATATTTAATCCACGAATACCATAATACTCGGCTCTTGCTGCAATAGTTGGTGAGCTCATATACGATTCCGCACCTTTTTGTCTTCCACTACGTAATCCATTAGAACCTTTAAACTTTCCACCATCATCAAGTGTGTAACCATTAAAACCATTCATTACATAAGCTTGGTATTTAAAAGATGCCGAAGCGATATTACCTGTTAAGCCAATTCCAATCTCACGCCAAGTGGTTGGCGCAATAGCCCCATCTATTAATGGGCGCTCAACACCAAAAAATGTTGTTGGCTCATGATATTCATTTACAATACCCATAGGTACCAACATTAAACCTGCGCGTAAATTCAAAAATGAATTTATTCTGTAATCAAGGAATGCTTGCTCTACATAAACTTCTTTTACATGTTCAAACTCTAATTCAGTAACAAATTTTGTTCTTTCGTTGAATTTATAGCCAAATAACATCACCATGCGGTGAACATCAAGCTTTCCAAGATTTTTAACATCGGAATTTAAAGATTGATTGTAATGAACCTCGCCATAACCTCCAATAGTTAATCTGCTATCAGAGTTCATTAGCTTTGTGGCTATATTACTATAAACTGAACTAGAGTCAGTAGTTTGTGCGATTGAAAATAATACACTAAAAATTAATACTATTGATAAACTTAACTTTCTCATTTTTCTACTATTTTTTTAGAATAATTATTAATAGCACAAAAATAGGGAGCAAAAAATTGCCCGCTATCCCCATTTGTAGGTATATTTTGTTTTTTTAAATTAAACTTGAAGGATCGATATTTTCGGTATCTATTAATTTGTTTAGGATTGCATAAACCGTTAATCCTGAAATAGATTTAATTCCTAATTTCTCCGTTATGTGCTTGCGATGTGTTATAACTGTGTGGATACTAATAAATAATTTTTCAGCAATTTCTTTATTTGAATGCCCCAAAGCCACCAAACTCAAAACATCTTTTTCGCGTTCTGAAAGCTCCGATATTTGAACAGTTTCTGGTTTTTTCTTTTCTATTATAGATTTTACTAATAAAACAATTTCCGAAGTAGGTTGATATATAGAAATAGATTTTTCTGTCTTTAATTTTTCTGAATAATCTGCAATTGCCAAATATTGAATCTCTTGACAAGCATCAATAACTCTGGTTATAAAATCTTTACTCTCTCGAGAAAACACATCTTGCTCAAGGAATACAAAAAGTTGAAGGCTCGACAAACCCGAATAATCGTTAATCCCATTTATATCTTTTAACAGAATAAATTCATCATGGAAAGATTCTCGTAAAATAGCCCATAAGCCCTTTCGTATAATATCTGACGAGTGAATAATTATGAATCTCTTATCCATTTTTCACTGCTTTTTCGATATCCATAACTTTATGCACCAATATTTTATCCTCTATTCGAGCGTGGTCCAACAAATCTTTTTCAAATTGAAAAATGGCAAATAAAAAGGCATTACAATCGTTGTCGTTATAGGTGGGGGTTAGATATTTTAGAACAATGTTTTTTAAATCATAAATCTTCTGATCAACTTGAGTATGCTCTTGCTCGGCACTGTGCATATTGTAAAAATCATATTCCTTATTTAAAGGGATTCCCTTTTCATAGGTTTCGGTAAGAGCTTTAACGTATGGAAAAACATTATCTTCTTCGTCTTCAATATGTCGGCTTAACTCAATTTTATATTTTTCATAAAAGGTTTTAATCAACTGAAGATCTTGACAATTCGACTTACAACCCATTAATACTTTTTCTAAACGTCTTTCAACTTCTGGAAAAAGATATTCAAAATAATATTTATGAGTTTTTCTTAAGTAATCGACAATTAGTAAAGGTGAAAACTTTAACAATTCTGCTTCAGGAAAGTAATCTTCATTGGTGTAAGTATTTACAATAGTTAAAAAGAAATTTTCATTAATAGTCTGCTCTTCACAAACCTGTTTAACCGATTTATCTTTAAAACCCAAGCGAATACCAAACCTATTTATAACCGGTAATAAAAAGTGGTTGGTATGAATTAATTTCGAAAGTTTATCGTTCGCCTCAAAGTGATTCATTTCCCTATAATTTTTATGTAAAACACCCATACGAAGAAAGTGTTTAGATAATAAATCCTAATCACAAACTCTTATGATTTATTGTGTCTACTACAATACTTCGGTAGATTTTAATATAATCATCTGATTATCAGTAAAATAAATCAAATAAAATTAGGTTAAAACCT
>JAEINW010000041.1 GCA_016342715.1 Salinivirgaceae bacterium
AATAGTGTTTGTATGATTGAAATTGGAATTGCAGCAATCAGTATTAATTCATACGAGAAGGAGGGGTGAAAATAAAATAAAACAAGACACAGTGCTAAGAACCAAAAAAATAATGAAAAGTATTTTCGTGAACTCACCTTTTTTAATCCAACCAAACGTGCACTGGAAATAATGCTAATGAATAGAATAAATGCTAAGACACCAAAAGCACAAAGAGAATATATGGAGAATTTTGGAAGCGAAGGTGTTTTAAGGTATATTAATTTAATGTCGCTTAATATAATTGAGGATGAATCGAGCAAGAATAAAATTGCAAAATAAATAATTATTGGAGTTACTATTCCAATTATGGATGAGGTTAATTCACGCCAATTAAAGGTTCGAAGTAATATTTGAGTAAGCCACAATAATATTATAAAGTAAAATAAATTAGGATAAAACAACACTCCCAAAGCAATTAAAAATCCTCCTTCAAAATAGCGCTTAAACTTATTTTTTTCTTTATCGAAAATAAAAACCCTATCAATGGCTAGTAAAATAAAAAAGTTTGCAACTAATAAGGGGTGAACTTGCTGATAGTAAATTATTAAAGAGCTGTATATTATAAATATAATCGAAGGTAAATAGGTTTTCGATTCAATAAAAATGAACTTAAAATTTAATCGAATGAGTATGTATGATTGAATAATCATAAAAACTAAGCCAATAAATACCGATAGGGTTTTATTATTTTCAAGGAATCCAAAAAGCAGCTTGTATAAATATGAATAATTTATAACAGTGGCTTGCGGGATGTTATAATGAACGTTAAATAAAGAAGGTGCCCAAAATAAAACTCCCAACAAGGGAATTAAAAAAATAACGTAGGGATGATTGCTTTTAAAAACTCTTAATAACATAGTTTAATTTTAAATGTCGAATCCAATATCTTTTCTATAGTAAACCTTATCAAAAATAATTTTTGCGGCACTTTCATAGGTCTTTTGTAAGGCCTCTTTCTTTGTAGTTCCCATGGAAGTAATTGCGATAACTCGTCCACCGTTTGTTTCAATAGAATGGTTGTTTTCTTTAGTTCCAGCATGAAATAAAAGACTATTCTTTACTTCAGAAAAGCCCCTTATTATTTTGCCTTTTTCATAACTTTCAGGATATCCACCTGAAACTAGCATTACAGTAGTTGCTGTTTGGTCAGATATCTTACATTCAAAATCATTTAGTTTTTTATGAGGAACCGCTGCCAATAGTTCTAATAAATCAGACTCAATGCGTGGAATTATGGCTTCTGTTTCAGGGTCACCCAGTCTAACATTATATTCAATAACCATGGGTTCGCCAGCGACCTTTATTAATCCAAAAAATATAAATCCCTGATAATTAATTTCTTCTTTTTGAAGACCTTTTATGGTTGGTTCAATAATCCGGTCAATTACCTTTTGCGTGAATTCCTGATTTGCGAATGGAACGGGTGAAATAGCTCCCATTCCTCCAGTGTTTAAGCCAGTGTTGTTTTCACCAATTCGTTTGTAGTCTTTTGCTTCAGGCAGAAGTTTGTAATTTTCCCCGTCGGTTAACACAAAATACGAAACCTCAATACCATCTAAAAATTCTTCAATAACAACCTTAGTCGAAGCCTCGCCAAATTGACCTTCGAGCATAATTTTTAATGCGTCTTTAGCTTCATTTAAATCTTCAATAATGAGTACTCCCTTGCCAGCAGCTAAACCATCAGCTTTCAGAACATAAGGAGCCTTCATGCTTTCTAAAAAAGCACAGGCTTTTGAATACGTTTCCAGGGTAAAACTTCCGTAGGCGGCCGTTGGGATGTTATATTTTGCCATGAATTCTTTTGCGAACTCTTTACTGCCTTCAAGTTCGGCTCCGTGTTTATCGGGGCCAATAATAGGAATGTTTTTCAATTCACTATCATCTAAAAAGAAATTACGAATGCCTTGTACCAGTGGATCTTCAGGACCAACTACTACCAAATGAATGTTCAAATTCAAAACGCTTTGTTTAACCGCCTTAAAATCGTTGGGTGAAATATTTATATTTTCACCCACTTCTTTTGTCCCGGCATTGCCAGGAGCTATGTAAAGCTTTGATAATTTTGGACTTTGAGCAATTTTCCAAGCGAGGCTATGTTCTCTTCCTCCCGATCCAAGTATTAGTACATTCATAGTTGATATTTGAGAATTTGCAGTAAAAATAAGAATTACAGATGTAAAACTATGAAGGATGGATGATTAAATGTAAATAAAACCAGTAATTATATTGTTGTTTTCATAGAAACATGGTAATAATTCTAGCAAGTGGTATTGATATCATAGTTCTGCTCTTTAAATTTACCTAACAAATTAATAAAACAATATATAGCAAAAAAGCAAACTTTAATGACTTTAATGATTTGACAATAAAAAAGATACAAGTTAAAATTAATGCACGATCAAGAGAAAAAGAATTTTGACAAAGCATAAAATATTTTATGGTTATCCTTATAAATACCTAAATAGGTTTTAACAAAAAATTAAGGCTCAAAGCCTTGCATAGTTTAGCTTGGGGCATCGCCCCAAGAAATAGAACCTACAAAGAAAAGGGTGCAAGCAGAAGTCTCAATTTGAAAAAACACCAATCATGCACCCAAATCTATTCTTTTTAATTATTTAGACCCAAATTGAGCGATTCTCGCTCACGATTTAGTTCTTGTAAGTATTTCACTGCACTTTGTTTGTGAAACACTACAATCTCTACATCGGGGTTAACTCTAAGTAAAGCGCTTGTTCGCTATGCTCCAATCGCTCAACTTAGATTAGAGGCAGTAGTTAACTACTTAGTTTCATTTTGTGAGAGAGACGCTGACAAGACCTTCGGACGTTGTCAGGTCAAATCTGTCAGCGTGCGTAGCTCCTGACAGCATTTGCACATATAATAAGCCCGTATATTGCTGCGTCTGTACATATGAACTTATCTACTGCCTCAATAATTATTTATCAATTGATGTTTGAGAGTGTTATGGCTTATGCCTGATAATTACTATACCTTTCGTTGCATGTAAGTATAAATTATCATTAATAATTTCTGCAACGATTTTTTACCTGTTCAATACCGGAGGCGTTGCCTCAGGCTGAAATAAATATGCCTTACAGGCAATTAATTGTCTGAATGTATTAATCGACTTTTTAAAATCACCATTTCTAATTTGCCAATTTAGGTTGACATAGGGATAACCATAAAATATTTTTTATAATTTAGTAGCATAAAAAAAGTTGTATTTGTAAGTTGAACCTACGATTTACTGATAGTGAGGACTTGACTATGTAAATTTGTGAAATACGTAAATTTGTCTAATCAACAGATTAATAAAGAATCAAACCCTGACTTGTAATTATTAGGAATTAAACAATGTAACACAACAATGAGTAAATTCTCAGAACGAAGTAAAAAACGAAAACAAGAACTTAAGGAGCAAAACATTGAAGCCCGAAATGAAAGGCTTAGACTTAAAGCGCTCCCAAAAGTATTGAGCCGACTTGAAACTGAGCTTGGCAATTATGTTGACTTTATGAATGTTTATGATGGTTATTTGGGTGATTTTACAGGTCAAATTATTCCTGTAGAACCGGTTGCAAATCCCTTTGTTGTTATTCATGAAATGAATTTGAATTTTCCCCATCCAAATTCGCTTAACACCGTGGAGAAAAAAATGTATATCACAAAAATTGAGGCTGCGTTTATTAGGATGGGATTTGAGTTGCAGGTTTCAGGAATATTTGTCGACAGTGAATATAAGGATTTTCCAGCACCACCCTTTGTTGATTTATATATTTCGGGAATACCTAATGCTGCGGTATCACCACTATACGAACTTTTTTTATATCACATTATGGATTCAAATATCAGGAATTTCGATATTTTTACATCAGTAAATTATAAAGGTGTAACATTAAAGGTTGAGCGATATGATAATGAATACTTGTACTAGTTTTAATCATAAAATTATTGGGGCTTGCCTTACGAAATCTATTTATCGTCTTTCAAATAAAGGGGGTGTGTCCGACCCATTTTGGAAGGGGTATATTAATAAAATCTAAAATAGATAACAAAATGGATCAACAATTTATTGAACTTTTCAACTCAATTGATTTACAACAAAAAAGCAATTTTTTATTAAAAATAATAGGAAAAGATATTTCAATAAAGAACTGTTTTGTGGAACAATTTAAGCAACATGCCGAAGATGCAAGGCTTAGTCCTAAAATATATAACATTGAAGAACTTATACAAGAAATAGATATAGAGGCCAACGAATTTGCAGAAGTATTAAGCCAACTCGATTTTGAAGAAACAGATTGGCATCGTTGGACTCCCTGCGATGAATATGTGCCCGATTACGAAATAGCCCAAAAAGTAGCTCAGGATGAAGCAGAAGAAATTTTTAGTGAAGCACGCGAAACACTTGAGTATGAGATAAAATATGGAACACTTTGCTGTATAGTAAAGGAATTTATTGTTATAGTTCATGCAGCAAGTCAGGCAGAAATTAACGATCCATACTGCAATTTGAGCGATCCAGCCAATGAATATTTTATTGATGAAGCAATAGAAGTTATTAAAAAGCATTCAGATGAAATATTGAGAAAGAATTACCATTTAAGCGACTATGAAAGTAGCCTTGAATTGATATTTGCCTTCAATAGCTTGCATTACGCTTCTCTACCCTTACTTCTCGAGTCCGTTTCGGTATTACTTTATTCCATCATACGAAATCAGGAACATGCAGAATATGTATGGATGTTAAAAGGAAAATACAATACCAAATTACAACTTGTGCCAAAGCTTAATGAACATATTTGCTCATTATTAAACAACCGAGAGTTATGGATAAACGAGCTTGAATTATGTTTTCTTGAAGAGTATAACACTTCATTAAAACTAATGGATTATTATTTTAAGCACGATATTAAAACATTTAACAAAAAGACGCTTTTATTGGCAGATCGTTTTAAATCAAGTGTAACCGGTTATTTAATAGATAAAATAGAGAAAGAAACTACTTTACATATAAAGCTATTAAAAGAAAAGGTTGAAGCTGGTGATAACAGAAGGTACTTCAATGAATTAAAGAAATATTTGAAAGCGCATGATCTTAAAGCGTTTATTGCGTTAATAGGGAGTAAGCAAATTCAAGCTGACCTGTACATCTGCGAAAAAATGTATGACGAGCTTGAGAAACTTATCAAGGGTGAATTAAAACAAAAGGATACTTTATATAGTTCGCTTGAATTTGACAAGGCTGTTAAAGGTCTGTATACAAATAAACCTGATGTAGCATGGGAGCTTACCCAAAAAGAGATTTCAAAACAAATGAAAAATAATCGTGGACGGGGTACATACGCATATATTGCAAAATTACTTAAGCAGTCAGGGCAAATACTAGGCAAAGCAAAAATGGTTAACGATGAAATTATCAAACTGTTTAATCATCAACCCCGGTTACCTGCGCTAAAGGACGAATTTAAAAAAACAGGAATTGTTTAACAAAAAAGGAAACGATAATTATGAACAAACAAAAATTCTCTCCCATAAAATATTTAAAGGAGAAAGGAAAAAAACTCCCAATTTTGAAATGCTTAATAGCCGATTTTTATGAAGAAGATAAAGGAGTAACTATATGCTTAATAATAAGAAAGCAACCCAGTGGTAAATTTTCATTTGCTAACATATTGGTTGATAGGTGTTGTTTGGGAGTTAAGAGTAGTATTGCTAATTGTAACGTAACTGAAATTGAATTAAATGAAATACTTGAAAAAATGCGGCAGCATGGTGAAATGCTTGAAGTTACGCCGGAATATTTTCATAATATGGTATACGCTGCGCTTGATTATGCTGAGGAACTCGGTTTTTTACCTCCAAAAGATTTTTATATGACAGAATACCTGCTCGACCCTGATTACATAAGCGATAAGATTGATAATATTGAAATGGGGCATAATGGCAAGCCTCTTTATATTCAAGGTCCATTCGACAATTCAAAAAAAATTATTCAGACTTTAAATAACAGTGTTGGTGAAGGAGGATATGATTATATTATGGAGGCATACGAATAAAGTGTATTGCCATAAAAAATATTAGACAGTTAAACGACCATTTCAAATAAAATTGAAAGCAAAAACCGTGAAATGAACTTAAATAATTTTGAAGAGCAGGTAAATAAAACCATCCTTGAAAGGGGCATCAATTATTTTGAGAGTGGATATATTACGCACTTACAAAAGCTTAACTCAGGAGAATGGCTTGCAGATGTTGAAGGTAATTATGGGTATTATAACATTAATGTCAAATTGGATAATAAAAATAATATCGATTATTTCCATTGCAATTGCCCCTACGATGGAAATATCTGTAAACATGTGCTTGCTGTTTTATTGGCCATTAAACAAGAACAGGATTTTCCGGAAACAGCTTCAACAAAATACCCTCCCGAATGGGAGACAATACTAGAAGTAACATCAGAAAAGGAACTCCGTCATTTTTTGCTGAATTATGCAAAGAAAAACCCAGCTTTTCAACGTGAACTATTATTAGAATTGGGAACTTTTTCTGATAAAATTAATACTGAAAAATACCGATTATCAATAGCTCAAAACTTTAACACTTTTACAGGACGGCAAGGGTATATTGATTACAACAATGCATATGCAGCCATGAGCACTGTTAATAATTTATTGGCTAAGGCTCAGGAACATATCTCAAAAGGCAATTTGCACGAAGCTTTTAGTATTGTATCGGCTGTGGCTCCTGAATGTATTGAGGTTTTAGAAGGTATGGACGATTCTGATGGGGCATGCGGTGGAGCCATTGATGAGGCTTTTGAAATGGCTGGAGAAATATTAATGGCCTCACAAAATACCGAACTTGCCGAAACAATATTTGATTGGTTGTTTGAGCAGATTCAAAACCCCGATTACAATGATTATGGCTGTGGCGATATGCTTGAACCTATATTTTTTGATGCAATTAATAATAATGAACAGAGAGAAAAGGCTCACCAGCTTATTGATAAGCAAATAAACATAGCAAAAAAACAGGATACTTGGAGCTCGAAATATCGTTTAACAAAATACTTAAAGTACAAGGTAGATTTGCTTCTAAATGAAGGGAAGCTAATTGAGGCTGACCAAATTATTGAAGAAAACATAAATTTGGATGTTTTTAGGAAAATGCGAATTAATGAGGCTCTTGATAAAAACAACATTGAATTGTCCATTGAACACATTAATAAAGGAATTTCACAGGCTAAAAAGGATGATTCTCTAGGAATTGTTCAGGAATTAAAAGATCAACTTCTTGAAATTTATATAAAAGAAAACGATGCAAAGAACATACGTAAGTTTTCCAAAGAGTTGTTTTTGAAAAACCAAAGCTCCATTAACTATTTCCGAATTTATAAAGGAACATTTAACCCTGAGGAATGGACTATACCTTGTATGGAGATAATAACAGTATTATCTGATAAAAAACAAAAAAATTATTTGGGATATGTATTTCAATCCGATTTAGCTGCCATATTTATTGAAGAGGCTATGTGGGAAAAACTATTTGACGAAGTTAAGCGCAGCAATAATATTAACATTGTGGAAAAATATTTAAGATATTTAGCCCCTCATTATCCCGATCAGTTAATTTCATTATACCGTAATGCAATAATTAAATTTGCTGAAAATACAGGACGAGATAATTATGTAACTCTGGTTGTATATTTAAAAAATTTGAGGGGTTTAAAGGGCGGAAAAAATGTGGCAAAAGAACTTACCAACGAACTACTTGAAAAATATAAAAAACGTCGGGCAATGAAAGATGAATTTAAAATATTAAAATGGTAACTTATGTATTATTTTAGCAACAAAATTATGTATAAACACACTAAACTTTAAAAAACGATGACTTTTCAATTTAAAATTCAGATCAAGGGCATAACCCAACCGCCGGTTTGGAGGAAAATTTCAATGCCTGCAAAATGTAACTTCTATGATTTACATCTAGCCATACAGGTAGCTTTTGGATGGGAAAATTACCATCTTTTTCAGTTTTCGCCGCGAGGCTATGGTTCCAAACCTGTTATTCTTATTCCTCACGAGGATGATTGCGATTTTGGTGAATCCTTAAGTGTAGAAGATATTAAACTATCATATATATTCAAAACCGAGAAACAGAAATTTACCTATATATACGATTTTGGTGACGATTGGGTGCATACCATAGTTCTGGAAAAAATATTGCCTGAACTTAGCCTGTATCCTAAATTATTGGCCGGAAAAGGGCATTGCCCTCCCGAAGATTGTGGTGGTGTGTGGGGCTATGAGTCGCTTAAAAAGACACTATTGGACAAAGCCAACCCTGAAAATAAAGAATTAGCAGAATGGCTTGGACTTGAAGATGATCAAACATGGAATGCGGCTGAATTTGATTTGGAAGCTACCCAAAAACTTATGATGGAGGTTTTCGCTCAAGAATAAACATTTACAGCTTTATGCACATCACCTGAATGCATTTCTACTACTACTACTACTACTACTACTATATTTGCCATTGTAAGCTTTGTTTATTTGCCAATAGCATACAGATAGAGTCTACCAGCGATTTATAAACCCGTCAGGTTTTTAATACCTGACGGGTTTATAAAAAATACCGCATCAACATTTTTCAAATTTATTTAGCGCATATACAAAGGCCTTTAACAAATGTTATAATCGCCATTCAATAGCACCATACTGGTATCGAAATTTGGCGATATTGAAGAATGTTTGTTCAAATACAGAGAAAAGTAAAACTAAAAGATTTGGCAGCAAAGATCTTTGGAATGAAAATTAGAACCTTAGATCCTCTAATATTTCATTCAGCTTAACATAGATAGTTGAAATTCAGGTGAAATGCATAAAAAAAACCTCCGCAGATAAACTGCGAAGGTTTTGCTTTGGGCTCCCTCTCTTGGACTCGAACCAAGGACCCTCTGATTAACAGTCAGATGCTCTAACCAACTGAGCTAAGAAGGAATAATGCTCTGCAATTAGTGAATTGCGTTTCTCAAATTGCGTGGCAAAAGTAAGCGCTAGAATTGAAACTACAAAATATTTTTGCAAAAAAATTACAAAAAAGATTGCTTTTTTTTTATCTTGATTGAATGTCAATTAATTGCAGAATAATTTTTTTTATTTTTAAATTTAAATTTACTTCGCAAGGTTTTTCGCACATTGATTTTTTATTTAAACAAAACTTCATCCTGAAATGGAAAAAGTACTTGGAATGGGTAATGCCCTGGTCGATATAATGACCCAAATAAACGACGATAAATTACTGACAGAGTTAGGTTTACCAAAAGGTAGTATGCAATTGGTTGATGCCGATTTTTCAAAACAAGCCATTGATAAAACCGTTCATTTGAATCCGGTAAAGACTTCTGGAGGCTCAGCAGCAAATACCATACATGGTTTGGCTAAATTAGGAGTTGAAACCGGTTTTATTGGTAAAGTAGGAAAAGATGAATTGGGAACCTTTTTTAAGAGGGATCTTGAAAAATCGAACATTCAGCCATTTTTATTGCAAAGCGAAACCCCAACAGGGAAAGCTTTGGCTTTGGTATCGCCCGATTCAGAGCGGACTTTTGCGACTCATTTAGGCGCTGCGGTTGAATTAACAGCTTCTGAAATTGCAGAATCTATTTTTAAAGATTACAGCTATTTTCATATTGAGGGGTATTTGGTTCAAAACCACGATTTAATTGAACAATCAATACTTACTGCAAAAAAGAATGGCTTAAAAGTTTCTCTTGATTTAGCAAGTTTTAATATCGTTGACGAAAATTTAGATTTTTTGCGTCGTGTGGTTAAAGATTATGTAGATATTCTTTTTGCCAACGAAGAAGAAGCAAAATCTTTTACGGGAAAAAATCCGGAAGAAGCCCTTAACGAAATCGCTGAAATGTGTGAATATGCCATTGTTAAGGTGGGTAAAAAGGGTTCCTATGTAAAATTTAATGGCGAAACTACTCGCGTAGGTATTATCGGGGTCGATGCCATTGACACCACTGGCGCTGGCGATTTGTATGCCGGAGGGTTTTTATATGGCATGGTACATAAATTATCAATGAAGGAATGTGCAAATATGGGTTCCTTATTGTCTGGAAAAGTAATTGAAACCTTGGGTGCAAAAATATCGGATCGGGGTTGGAGCGAAATATTAGATTATATGAAAAAATAATACTTAGTTCTACTTTGATACTTTAAAAATGAAAAAACAGCTTGATCTCATTTTTTATACCCTCCCCAGCCCTCCCTAAATTAAGGAGGGAGCTTAAAACTACTAAATTTTAACTTTAGCAGTTTCAAATAATCGAAGCATTCTCTCATGCTTGAAGGGGAGATCACGACATTGGTCGGGAGAGGGGTAAAATTAAAGTCGTAACGTAGAATTAGAATATAATTTTGATGAAGGTCTCCATTTCGGGGACCTTTTTTTATTTCATACGATGATAAAATCCTAAATTTGTATGAGAGGGTATCGTTATGAGAAATTTAAAAAGTATTTTATTTTTTTTCTTATTTATTTCTGTTGTTGAGTTAATTAACGGACAAGAAAATCTCTTGTATCATTTTTCTTTTTCAATAAATAGCAAATCACAATTAAATGAAATCACTCAAATTATTTCCATCGATAATGTTAAAGACAAGCAGGTTATCGCTTATGCGAATAAAAAAGAATTTGCCGCCTTTAAGGTTTTAAATATTCCATATTCTATTATCACCGAAACCAAAGATTCAAAGGCCATTGATATGGCAACAACTATTGAAGAAATAAGCAGCTGGGACAAATATCCCACCTATGAGCTTTATGTTCAGTTAATGGAATCGTGGGCAACGAATTACCCGGAATTATGTAAGTTGGAGGAAATAGGTACTCTGGCTTCATGCAGAAAATTATTGGCCGTAAAAATATCAGATAATGTGCAAAATAATTATGAATATGAGCCTGAAATATTCTTAACAAGTACGATGCATGGCGACGAATTGGGCGGATACGTAGTTTCGTTACGAATGATTGATTATTTGCTAACAAATTACGCAAGCAATTCAATGGTTCAACATCTGTTAAATTCGTGTGAAATTTGGATTAATCCGCTGGCTAATCCTGACGGTACTTATTTGGGAGGTAACCATACTGTAAGTGGCTCTATCCGCTACAATGCTAATTACATTGATTTGAATAGAAATTTTCCCGATCCAGCTGCAGGACAAAATCCTGATGCTAATGCAAGGCAAACTGAAACTCAATTAATGATGGATTTTGCCGATGCGCATCATTTTTCTCTTTCATTGAATATTCATAGTGGGGCAGAGGTGGTGAATTATCCTTGGGATACATGGAGCAGACCTACAGCCGACGATGAATGGTGGAAGTATGTGGGCGGAAACTATCGTGATTCTGCTCAGGCGAATAGTCCAATTGCTTACTTAAACGATATAAATAATGGATTAACGCTTGGTTATGATTGGTATATAATTACGGGTGGGCGACAAGATTTTATGAATTATTTTAAAAACTGTAGAGAATTTACTTTGGAGATTTCCTCCGAAAAAAAGTATCCCTCAGAGAACTTGCCAAACCTATGGAATTGGAATAAAACAGCCCTATTTGGCTATTTCTATGAAGCTCTGAATGGAATTCATGGGAAGCTTACAAATGCTCATGGAATGCCTTTATATGCCGAAATTCAAATACAAAATCACGATAAGGATAATTCGCAGGTATTTACTGAGCCCAGCACCGGTTATTTTTTTAGGTTTTTAAAGGCGGGAACCTACGATTTGCAAATTATTGCTGAGGGCTATACAACTAAGGTGTTTAAAAATATTGTAATTACAGATGGTGAAAAAAAGGATTTGCAATTTGTTTTATGCGATTCTTTATCCATTATTTGTTTGCAAGATTCCTTGATTAAAAAGACAATTGTTGCAAATGATTTTGACTCCTTAAAAACAACAATCATAAATTGTGGAAACGATACGGTAAATTTTTCAGTTGAAATTGGTGAGGCCTCTAATTTTCAATGGGTGACTATTGAAAACTCAAATTACACATTAATGCCCAATAGCGATCAGCAAATTACCTTGTTTTTTAATCCCGACGAAACTGAAAAGGGTAATTATTCTACGAGCTTACACATTATTAGCGATTCTGCGTATAGCATTCCGCTATTTTTAAAAGTGGAGAATAATGGGTTGTTACAATTTTCCGATTCTGCATGTACTATTGAGGCCCTAAAAGGGCAAGAAAAAATTGATTCCATATATCTTAAAAATAATTTTTTTGTAGCACAAAACTTTCGATTTGCATTGGAAAAGACATGGAATTGGTTTACCATTGAAAATAGCCAAGGGGCACTAAATGCGGGAGATTCAATGGCAATAATTTTAAAAACCGATGCGCAAATTGCTCCCATGGGGTTTTACGAAAACACACTTTACGATACTTTAGGGAATAACTTAAAATTCCCCATTCAGGTTTTTATTTATGGGGAATCAAAACTAAAGGCATGTCCAATTTTTATCAATACAAAGTATCCGAACCATGATATTTTTTACGACACGATTGTTTTATCAAATAATGGAGGAGAAACAATAAATTTTGAGGCTTATTTTGAAACCAACGAAAGCTGGATTGGGGTGCAGCCAACTTCGGGCAGCCTGCTGAAAAATGAAATAATGGAGCTGATAATTTCCTCCAATACAAATAATCAAGCTATTGGACAATACAATCATCAGCTATTCATTGAAACAGAAAATGAAAAGATTGAAATACCTGTTTTTATAGAAATTGACTCCTTACCAAAACTAAAGATTTTAACAAGTAATGTTAACCTAGACCTTGCAATTGGGCAATTGAATGGGAGCAGTGTTGCTATAAAAAACGTGGGAGGAGGACTTCTAAATTATGAGGTGAGCGCAAATGACAATTGGATTCAATTTGCAGAAAATTCAGGACAAATAAAATCTCAGTTAAGTAAAAACATAGCGTTTATTATCGATTCAAAAGGATTGCTTGCTGGAAATTATTCTAGCAAAATATTTATTAATGAAGAATTTATCTCCATTGAAATTCGTGTAACTGTAGGGGCTGAGCTTTCTTTTTCACCAAAGGTATTTTATTATGAAATTTATAATTCTGATGAAATATCTGATTCAATTACACTAACAAATTCAGGTGGGCAAACGTTAAATTATAAATTAGAAGTTGAGGAGAGTGAACAAAATAATTGGATGCAATTAAATTCTTTTTCCAGCGTGCTTCAAATAGGAGAATCAAAAACCACAGTATTTAAAATTAATCCGAGCTTACTTTCGCAAGGCACATATAAGTGTTATTTGAAGGCAACCGCAACTCATGAAACGAAAATCCCCCTTGAGTTAAAAATAAAATAAAAGGCTACCAAAATTTGATAGCCTTTGTAGTATTATAAAAAAACAATTCTCTAGAATAATCCATGAATTTCAGCATCAATTTTATTGATAATGCTGCTTAAGTCTTGGTTTCTTTCAGAGAAATTTAAATTGTCAACTTCAATAATTAAAAGTTTGCCTAAATCGTATTTCGAAATCCATGCTTCATATCGTTCGTTTAGTCGTTTTAAATAATCCAAGCGAATGGAGTTTTCATAATCTCTCCCACGTTTCTGGATTTGACTTACCAAAGTTGGAACTTCGGCTCTTAAATAGATTAGCAAATCAGGGGGTTGAATCAAAGAACTCATTAAGGTGAATAGATCAAAATAATTATCAAAATCACGCGAACTTAATAAACCCATTGCATGTAGGTTTGGAGCAAATATATGAGCATCTTCATAAATGGTTCTGTCTTGAATAACCGTTTTGCCTGATTTATGAATATTTAATATTTGACTAAAGCGACTATTTAAAAAATATATTTGAAGATTGAACGACCAGCGTTGCATATCGTTGTAAAAATCATTTAAATATGGGTTTTCGTCAACATCTTCGTAATGAGCATCCCATTTATAATGTTTTGATAGTAAACCGGTCAGTGTCGTTTTTCCGGAACCTATATTTCCAGCAATTGCTATGTGCATAATTTATAAATTTTAAAGCTTACTAAAGTACATTTTTTTTGTTTTTAATGGAAACGCAAAGCATGTAATTTTGGATGTTTATTAAATATAATAAATCTTGTAAAATTTTTTAAAAAAAGTAAAATTTTTAAGTATCACATTTTAAGCAGTATGCATGGCGTTATGAAATTTGTTTTATAAAATATCATTTTTTTTTAAATATTCACGCAACCATACTCTTGGTAAACACATCGTACTTTCTACGAGCTGTTAAAGGTCTGTTTTTGTTGCTTTATGTGTATATATAACTAATTTAATGCCCCCAATAATGGAAAGAAAATTATCGATTTATGTTTTTATTCGGAATTCAATTATTTTATGCGTGCTTTTTTTAATTGTTTCAATAATTATTATTGAACACCGCAAGCAACTTCGAGGAGAGGAATCATTATTTGGGAAAAAATCAAATTTTGAATCTGCCAATCATTCTTCAGATAGGGCTCAATTAAAAACTCAAAGCAATTATATTATTTATTGAAAACGATTAATTAATTCAGAAAGATTATTTAAAACAACATTGCCATCTATTTGCAAGCGGTTTATCGATTGATGGCCATTTGCAATTAGAATGCATTTGCAGCCCAATTCTTTAGCCACTTCTTTATCGTGTATTGTATCGCCAATTAATACACATTCATTTGAATTTATATTTTCATCAGCTAACAGTTTTATTCCTCGTTCAATTTTACTTTTTGCAAAATGATCTGTAATTCCTGCTATTTTCGAAAAATACTTCGATATTTTTAAATGAGATATGGATTGGGTTAAACTTTTTTCTTCCATGGCAGATAGTACCATTTGCTTTTTTTTCAAACTTTTAAATTTTTCTAATGTTGGAATCACCTCAGAAAAAAGTTGTGCTTCGGGAAGAAATTTGTGATAATTTTCTATAAATTCTAAAGCCGGTTTTTCAAAGGGTTCTTTGGTGAAATCGAAGCCAATTTGTTGGTAATATTCTTTTACAGGAAAGGTAAAAATGGCTTTATATCTTTTTTCATCCAATAAGGGTAGTTTGCGCTCAGTCAACAGCAGATTCATAGCTTGCAAACAAATGTTAATGTCATTTAAAAGGGTACCATTCCAATCCCAAATTATGGTATTTATTGATGAATTCATTGCTTAATAATTTCAATTCTATCTTCAAATTGTAACACTTTTTTATTTGATGCCCATTTTACGTCAAGCAACAAGGTTTTTTCATTTGCGATAGGAAGGGAATCTAGCTTTTTAGCAATTAAATGATACTTCATTTCAAAGCCATTTTTATAAAAAGATAGGGAAGAGGTAGTCACAGAAATTTTATTAATATCTGATAGAAAAATTGAATGCAAGTAGGTTCCAAAAAAATCAAAAACCAATATTCGCTTATTTGAAACTAAAAATAAATTTTGATTTTTTTCAATTAATTGAAAAGGTTCATTTCCATTGAAGAAACCATTTAGGTTTTGCGATTGATAAATAATAGCTAGTTGTTGATTTAGTTTGTATAAGGTTTTACTTACAGGCGAATAAAGCCAAATACCCTTGTCTTTTCCTTGACAAACAAGAGAGGCTTCCAAATTTGTTTTTTCATAAATATCAAAACTTTCAGATATTTCTGTTAGATTTTGATCAAGGAAAATAATAGTACTCAAATCGTCGAAAAAAAGTAGAATTTTAAAAGGGTTTTGAACGTCAATTGATTTAATAGTTCCATAAATATTGTTGCTGTATCTTGACTGAAATATTCCATTTGAATTAAACTTTGAAATCTCCGATGTTTCAATAGTATAAATATTTCCAAGTGCATCGCATTCAATAAAATTGGCTCTTTTATTAATAGTTTGAGCCTGAAAATCTTGAGCTCCAACAATTAAAATGAGAATAAAATATGTGAGAATAAATTTCAATTTACAAAATAGTTAATTTACATTTTTAATATTTCGTCAACATATTGGCGATTGTTCGAAAGGCGCGGGATTTTATGTTGGCCACCTAATTTGCCCTTACTCTCTAACCAACGATGAAAAGTTCCTTTATTAATGCTGTGTACTATAGGCATATCTAAGGTATAGTTATTAAAGCGTTTGGCCTCATAATCAGAGTTTGCCGATTTTAAGGCTTCATCTAAAATATAAGTAAAATACTCCAAATTTTTGGGTTCTTTTTCAAATTCAATAAGCCATTCGTGTGCACCTTGTTTTCCTAGGTTCATATAAATTGGAGCCGCAGTATATTCATTAATTTCAGCACCCGATTTTAAACAAGCTGTATTTAATGCTTTTTCGGCATTATCAACAATTAACTCTTCGCCAAAGGCATTAATAAAGTGTCGGGTTCTTCCGGTAATAATAAATTTGTGTGGATAGGTTTGGGTAAATTTCACAGTGTCACCAATTATATAGCGCCATAAGCCACTATTGGTAGAAATAACAATTGCATAATTAACATCGGTTTTAACCTCGTCAACACAAAGTGTCGATGCATTAGGCTTGTCGTATTCACTCATGGGGATAAACTCGTAAAAAACGCCGTAATCGAGCATTAGCAACATCGATTTATCGTTCGGATCGTCCTGAATTCCAAAAAAGCCTTCCGATGCATTGTAGGTTTCCAAATAATGCATGGAATCTTTTGGTATGAAATGCTTAAATTGTGAAAGGTAAGGAGTGAAACTTACGCCTCCATGAATAAATAATTCCAAGTTTGGCCATACTTCCAACAAATTATTTTTTCCTGTTATATCTAAAATTCGTTTTATTAAAACTAGTGTCCACGAAGGAACTCCTGATATATTTGTTACGTTTTCAGTAATGGTTGCATTGGCCATTTGCTCAAGTTTTTCCTCCCAATTATCTAGCAAGGCAATTTCTGATTTTGGTGTGCGATAAAACTCTGCGTAAAATGGCATGTTCTCAATTAAAATAGCCGATAAATCGCCAAAATACGACTCGTTGCTAAAGTTGTTTATTTTATGCGATCCACCAATTATCAAGCCTTTTCCTTTTAATACTCTATTTTCAGGATACGTGTATTGATTAAAATACATCACATCTTTACCTCCACGAAAATGGTTTTCGTCGATAGCCTCCTGGCTTACTGGAATAAATTTACTTTTGTCGTTGGTGGTTCCACTCGATTTGGCAAACCAACGAATTTCACCGGGCCATAACAGATTTTTTTCTCCAACTCGTAAACGATCTACATATGGCTTAATGTCATCATATTCTTGTAATGGGACTTGTTTTTTAAAATCGTAGTACGATTTTATGGAATCGAAATTATATTTTTTCCCCCATTCGGTGTCTTCTGCTAACTCAATTAAATTTAAAAGTTGGTCGCGTTGCATGTTGCCTGGATATTTTCGAAACAAATCAATTTCGTTCATCCGTTTAATGGTAATCCAATTTACAATTCCTTTTAGTATTGGCATGGCGCTAAATTAATATTCGGTTTTTGTAAAGATAACTTTTTTAGAAAAAGTATCAAGATTCAAAAAAAACAAAGCATATAGAGAAAACACTACCTCTGTGTCAATAGTTTTAAATTGAATCTTCGCATTTTTATCTTTGTGGTTTATTATCTATTTTTATGTGTTCATAAAATAAAAAACTCATGGGAGCAAATGCCTTCGATTTAATTGTAATTGTATTATTAGCCTATAGTGCTTATCGCGGATATAGCAAAGGCTTAATTTCTTCAGCAGCATCGCTAATAGCTCTTTTAATAGGCGTTTGGGGAGCTATTAAGTTTTCAAGTATAACGGCAGGCTTCTTAACTGATTTTTTAAATGTTGATGAAAAAGTAATGGGTATTATTGCCTTTGCTGTTACTTTTGTATTAATTGTAATTGCTGTTCATTTTATAGCAAAAACCATTGAAAAATTGGCTGAGGCTGTGGCTTTGGGTGTTGTAAATAATATTTTTGGTGCTGCATTTGGAGTTGTAAAAATTGCATTTATTATTAGTGTGGTTTTGGTTGTAATAAATGCGGCTAATGCGAAAATGTCGTTTTTATCGTCTGAGTTCAAAAACCAAAGCTTGTTTTACAATCCCATTGCAAAATTTGCCCCTTCCATTTTTAAGTATCTCGATTTTGAAGATATAAAAGAAAAAGTTGAAGATAAGACTGAGGGGATTAATATTTAGCTATTGAACAGATTTTATTAATTTGTAAGCACATGACAGGAGTCGTGGGTTAGCGGGGTTAACCAAACCGAAGATATACAAGAGGTTATTGATAAGTTCCATCCGTTTTAATGGTTTAAACAAAAAGAAACTAAAAGTGAATATTAAACGTTAAATTTGTACGAGAAATTATTATGAGAATTATGAACTCAATTGAATTAAAATCAGACATACATAACTTGATTGACAGAGTCAACGATATTACCATTTTAAATGCCATAAAGGCAATTTTAAACAAGCAGGTAAGTGAAGTTGATTTTTGGGATGAGTTGCCAGCAAATGTTCAGGAATCGGCATTAAGAGGAATGGAACAAGCAAAAAATGGCCAAACCAGAGCCCACAATGAAGTAATGAAAAAGTATGACAAATGGCTTTAAGGGTAAGATGGTCAAAGGAGGCAGAAGAAACTTTTGATGCCGTAATAGAATACTTGGAGAATAAATGGTCAGAAAAAGAAATCCGTAACTTTGTCCGTACTTCGCATAAAGTTATTGAACAAATAGAAAAGAACCCTTTCCAGTTCAAAGCATCAGGCTTTCATAGTTTTAGAAAAGCTTTTGTAAGCAAACACAATAGTTTGCTTTATGGTGTTAATGAAGAAGATGAAGTTATAGAACTTTATACCTTTTGGGATAACAGACAAAATCCTGACAAACTTCAATATTAGTTGTCTTTTTCTTCATGCACTTTTTTAGCAATGCCAATGCGCCGCTAATTGCCCTAGCTCCTGCACGAAGCTTGCGAGTTCAGCTAATCTTTCGTGTGCTTAGTAATTATAAAATGTAATAACTAAAATAGAGTAGATAAGTTCATATGTACAGACGCAGCAATTATACGGGCTTATAATATGTGCAAATGCTGTCAGGAGCTACGCACGCTGACAGATTTGACCTGACAACGTCCGAAGGTCTTGTCAGCATCTCTCTCTCGAAATGAAACTAAGTAGTTAACTACTGCCTTAAGAAATATAAGCCTGGTTAATAGCCTGGCTTTTTATATAAGATTAATTTTAGCCGCCTTAATAAAATGGTCTATAGTTAGCGGTAAAGAGCTGCGTTCTTTTTCAGGTGTAGTCAGTAACTTGCAATCAGGTAATTTGGTAATGTCCTGTAATCCCCTGCTGACTGCGCTAGTGTGCGATTGTATTGCATTCGGAATTAAAATAAAATTAGGATAAAACACCACACGATGAAATCGTGCGGCAGCGGTGCTCCTTCCATTTTTAAATACCTTGATTTTGAAGATATAAAAGAAAAAGTTGATGAAAAGACTGAGGGGATTAAAGTGTAGTTATTGATTAGATTTTATTAATTTGTAAGCACACGACAGGAGTCGTGGGTTAGTGGGGCAAGCTTTCCCGAGGTAGGGTTTTGATGCTTCAACTTGGAGCAAGCTTTTCCAAGGTGGAAATTTCATGCTCCAGTTTGGAGGAAGGTTCCCCAAGGTGGAAATTTGGTGCTCCAACTTGGAGGAAGATTTTCTGCTGTCGCATTGCCTAGCTCCAGCAATACCCGCTAGTGTGCGATTATTTTCGGTGAGGTCACTTCGTTCAGTTGCATTGCGTTCTAAGTAACAAGAGTTTTTTAATTTTCAATTATTAACGATGACAAATCTTCGATGTTGTCATGTTAAATACATATTACTAATTCTTCTCCTTCACCCCATAAATATCTACGCCTTTTTTCTTTCCACGTAGTTGAATATTGCCCACATTTTTAAAGCGGTATTGCTTTTTGTCGGGTAATAATTCAAACAAATCACCCGATATCATCAGATTTTGTTTGAATTCGTTGCATTTCGATTCAATGCGGGCAGCGGTATTTAAAGTATCGCCATTGTACGAAATGTCGCGCCTAATTTGCCCCACTTGCAAAACCATTACTTTACCCACATGAACTCCGGCTTTGAATTTAGGTTCTAATCCATATTTTCGGTTATAATATCTTCTTCGACGTTCAAGCACATTTGTAAAAGCATAAAACGCTCGTAAAAAATTATTGCGGCGTAATCCGGTTTTTAAATCCCATGAAATTATGGCTCCATCACCTACATATTGATAAATTTCTCCATCATAATTATCTATTATCGATAGATCATTAAAAACATCCTGAACTAAATGACTAAATTTTTTATGCAATAATTTTTCAGCAATAGTGGTCGACCCTTTTAAATCGATAAACATAAAAATGCGTTCCTGCTCTTTGGGCTTATTTAAAATTCCCAACAACCAATTTTTTAAATTGCTACGGCCAATTTTTTTAGTTATTCCGCTTATAAATCCGTTTATGAAACAGGCAAAATAGAAATAGATTAAAAAACGTAATAAGTGAATATTACGGGCGGGTAGTTCAATAAATATTTCAGAATAATTGGTTGTTTCTGATATGTTCATTGTGGGAAATGCCGCCATAACTATCACTAAAAATGCCGAACTAAAATAGAATACCGATTTTAAAAAAACAGTCACGCTAATAGGAAAAAAGCGCATAAGACGATCGTTAAAAATTAAATCGATTAGCACAAAAACTAGTGCATTAAAAATACTTAGAAATGTGATATTGAAAAAAATAGATTCTAAACCTGAGCTTTCAGCATAATGCTGAAATATGTTGGTATCACCCACTAAAAACACATAGAAGAAAAATGTTATTTGCCAAAAGACGAGGTGGAAAGTAGCATTCCGTCCTACTTTATTTAAGCTGATTATAATTTTTTCTTTGGATAACATTAATTAACCTTTTTACATGATATTTGGTCATAACAAGATGGAAAGAAAATTTTATTTCATCAATACTATTGTAGCGTAAATAAGAAAATATTGTTTTTTAATTTAAAAGCGCTGATTTGTGTTTGTAAACAATTTCTATTAAATCGTTTACAGTACTTAAGGTAGCTTCTTCGTTTTTACTTATTGAAATGTTAAAATTAGTTTCAATTAAAAAAAGCAAACAGGTTTGGTCTATTTCGTCAAAAAAAAGATCAGTTTTAAATGCGGTTTCTGGTAAAATTTCATCTCTTTCGGCACCTAATCTTCTTAATATTTTGTATGTGCCTATTAAAATATCTCGTGACATGATGTAAGGGTTTTAAGGGTAACAACATGCAGTTGTCAGATTTTTGTTTAATAACGTTATAAATGTAATTTCTATTGCCTGTTTCTAATAGGACATTTCGGTAAAATGGGAAATTTTGTAGGTAAACTAATTTTTAAGATAAGGTTTTGAATTAAGTACACTTAGGGAGTTATAATAAAGACACAGGGCATGGTTGAAATCCATAAAACAAAATCGTATATTTATTATTAAGAAAACAATCAAGCTAAGATGCCAATTAAAATACGATTAATAATTGCTTGAAATGCTTAGAGTTTTTTACATATTAATATTCGTCGGATCTATTTGCATTCGTGCTTTTGCACAAGATTCAACTTCAATTGAAAAAGCTTCCTTTGGATATAAAGGACAACTTTCAACTTGGGCACATGTGAATGTTGATAATCCATATCCTCTATATATTGGGGGACGATATATTCCTCAAGCAAATTATGAAATTCGCTTACCTAAAAACCGACTAATTGATTTCGAAATTTCAGCAAATTTGCTTGGCGATGCGGGTGTTCACTTTTTTGATTCTGCTGAAGCAAATGGTGATATTAATCCCTACCGAATGTGGGGACGATACTCAACGGAACAACTTGAGATAAGGGGCGGATTGCAAAAAATTGATTTTGGCACTGCAGTCATCTTACGTGCGCTTCGTTGGTTCGATCAGGTCGATCCACGTGATCCATTGCGACTTACTGAAGGTGTTTGGGGCGGATTAATGCGATATTATTTTTTGAATAATACCAATATTTGGCTTTGGGGACTTTACGGGAATAAAAACCCAAAAGGCACGGAGCTCATTAAATCAAATAAAGATATTCCTGAATTTGGAGGGCGTGTTCAGTTTTCGGTTCCTTTAGGTGAAGCAGGTCTTTCATATCACCACCGAATGGCAGATTCAAGAGCCTTTGGCGGAATGATTTTATCTGATGATAGAATTCCTGAAAATAGATTGGGTATTGATGCCAAATGGGATTTTGTTGTAGGATTATGGTTTGAGGGAGCCTGGGTGAACAAAAGTAAAGATTTGGGAGCTTTTACAAATCAAGAAACATTTACAGTTGGTACCGACTATACCTTTGGCTTAGGGAGTGGTTTAAATGTTACTTTGGAACATATGCTTTTTTCAAATGACCAAAAGGCTTTTAATTTTGATAACACTCAAAGTAATACAGGTTTGTCAATAAATTATCCCATCGGTATGTTCGATAATATTCAGGCAATATTTTATCTCGATTGGACTAATAACTCTGTGTATAATTTCGTAAATTGGTATAAAAATTTCGACCACACCACTTTTTATATTATGGGATATTGGAATCCAGAAAGTGTTGAATTTGCATCTGGAGGTGCACAAAATCTATATGGAGGCAAAGGCATTCAGATAATGTTTGTTTATAATCATTAATAAGAAGTGCGCTAAAGGAACCGAAGAGTTCAAATGAAAGAAGGAAATTACTTAGAGATCCTAAAATTAAGAGAACTTAAAGTTTAGACGATATAAATCAATAAATATAAAGAGTGAGAAATCAATATTTAACTTGAATGGTGAAATAAACTCAAGACATTTTAGGCACTCAAAACTTATAACAATAATATTATGGATATAATTAAAATTGAAAATCTTGTAAAAAACTTTCCCGTTGGGAAAGGGTTTTTCACTGCTCTCAATGACGTAAATCTTAATTTTGGGAAAGGGGAATTTGCTGGTTTTGTAGGTCCTAGTGGTTCGGGCAAAACTACCCTATTAAATATTATTGGATCACTCGATACTCCATCGGAGGGAAGAGCCATTGTTATGGATAAATCGGTATCAGAATTGACTCACAAACAATCGGCAAAACTACGTAATGAACATATCGGATTTATTTTTCAAACTTATAATCTCTTGCCTGTATATAATGTTTATGAAAATGTTGAATTTTCGTTGTTACTGCAGAAAATGTCAGGTTCTGAAAGGAAAAAAGCAGTTATGCAAGCGCTGGAATGGGTTGGATTGACCGACAAAATAAAGTCGAAACCCAACATGCTTTCAGGTGGAGAATGTCAGCGTGTGGCTATTGCCCGATCAATGGTTAAAAAACCACAAATTGTTTTGGCCGATGAGCCAACTGCAAACCTTGATTCAAAAAATTCGCATCATATTTTGCAAACCATGAAAAAGTTAAATGAAGAACTAAACGTTACATTTTTATTCGCTACGCACGATGAAAAGGTAATGAAATATCTGAATAGAATAGTCACATTAGAAGATGGTAAAGTGCTTAGTGACAAACAAAACAATCTTAAATTGTAGCTTATGATTGCATTAAAACTAGCGTATAAAAATCTACTGGGTGCAGGCCTCAGAACCTGGCTTAATGTTACAATTTTATCTTTCGCTTTTGTACTAATAATATTTTACAATGGCTTACTCGATGGATGGAACAGGCAAGGGAAAAGGGATACTATAAATTGGCAAACTGGGCAAGGGCAGCTTTGGCATTCTGAATACGATCCTTTTGATCCCTACACTATAGCAGACTCTCATGCACCTTTATCAGATATCGTACTAAAGGAAATTCATGCCGGAAATTTAAGCCCCATATTAATTACACAAGCCACAGCTTATCCTAATGGACGAGTGCAAAATGCTTTATTAAAAGGTATTGATCCGAATCAGAAAATTTTACAATTACCAAGTGCTGATTTAAACAATGTGCAAGAAAAATATTCAGCATTTATTGGTAGCCGCATGGCAGAAGCGGCCAAGCTAAATGTAGGAGACTGGGTATTGGTTCGTTGGCGTGATAAAAATGGAACTTTTGATGCTCGCGAAATTCAAATTGCAGCCATTTTTAAATGTGATGTGCCTGCTGCTGATAATGGTCAAATTTATATCTCTCTTTCTGTTTTACAAGAAATGATGGGTCTGGAAAATGAAGCAAGCATTTTAGTTTCAAACGAAAATTTTTCTCAAAAAAATATTGATCAATGGGTTTTTAAGGATTTGGATTTTTTATTGGAAGATTTTGAAAAATTAATAGCTTCTAAAAAGGGTGGCTCCATGATCATGCAGGGTTTATTGCTAATTTTAGCTCTTTTGGCAATTTTCGACACGCAGGTTTTATCAATATTTCGCAGGCAAAAGGAAATTGGAACTTATATAGCTCTTGGTCTTACTCGATGGCAGGTTGTTGGTATCTTTACTGTTGAAGGAGGAGCTCATAGTATCCTTGCTGCTTTGCTAGGTGCTGTATACGGGATCCCTTTGTTTATATGGCTTGGTAAAGTAGGAATAAGTTTTGGTACCCCCGACATGGGAATAACTATTGCTGAAACCATATATCCTTATTACAGCGTAAGACTGGTTATTATATCATTACTTATTGTTGTATTTGCTGCAACAGTTGTAAGTTTTTTGCCGGCAAGAAAAATTGCCAAAATGAAACCTACGGATGCTTTGAAAGGAAAATTACAGTGAAAAAATGTTAGTGCCTAAAGTTTGAAGTGAACTAAAGTTATAAAAACTAAAAACAATGATAAAATTTCTAATAAAAGGAATACTAAGGGACAAAACCAGAAGTCTGCTACCCATAATTGTTGTCTCATTGGGTGTTTTTCTGACGGTATTTATGACCGCTTGGATTACTGGTGTTTTTGGTGATATGATAGATTTAAGTGCTCGCTATACAACAGGTCATGTGAAAATAATGACTCGCTCGTACGCTGAAAATAAAAACCAATTACCAAATGATTTGGCTCTTTTAGAGGTTGAAGAATTATTAAAGACTTTAAATAACGAATATGCTGAATTGGAATGGGTTAAGCGAATTAATTTTGGTGGACTTTTAGATGTTCCTGATGAAAATGGCGAAACAAGGGCGCAAGGTCCGGCTGCTGGAAAAGCAATAGATATGCTATCGCCTGATTCGAAAGAATTAGAGCGAATGAATATTCTCAAATCTATTGTAAAAGGTAGGGTGCCAAATAAACAAGGCGAGGCAATTATTAGTGATAATTTTGCCGAAAAATTTAATGTAAATGTGGGTGATGAGCTTACTGTTTTTGGCTCTACTATGTACGGAAGTATGATGTTTAAAACATTTATTGTTAGCGGCACAATCAGTTTCGGAAATGCATTTTTAGATCGTGGTGCAATAATAATAGATATTTCGGATGCGCAAATGGCACTTGATATGCAAGATGCAGCCAGTGAGTTATTAGGCTATTTTAAAACGGGTGCTTATGATGATGCAAAAGCGGATACTTTAAAATCAACTTTTAACAAAAAATATAGCCTAATTGAAGATGAATTTTCTCCTCAAATGTTCAAACTTCGCGATCAGGATGGCTTAGCTCAATATCTCGATATGGCAGATAGCATGGCAGGCGTTATGGTATTTTTCTGGATAATTGCTATGTCAATTGTACTCTGGAACACAGGGCTTTTGGGAGGGCTCCGCAGGTATAGTGAATATGGAGTTCGATTAGCTCTTGGAGAAGAAAAAGGACATATTTTTAAAACCATAATTTATGAAGCCTTAATTATCGGATTTTTGGGTTCTGTATTGGGAACACTAATTGGATTGGGAGCAAGTTACTATTTACAAGAAGTTGGTCTTGATTTTAGCTCAATTACAAAAAATGTTACCATGATGTTACCCCAAGTATATAGAGCTGCTATAACACCTCAACTATTTTACATAGGCTTTTTACCTGGTTTAGTTGCCATGACTTTAGGCAATGCTTTGGCAGGATATGCTATATATAAACGAAAAACGGCAACGCTTTTTAAAGAGTTAGAGGTTTAAAGAATATATGAAACAGAATTACTTAACATGTTCAAAGTCTTCCCCTTGGGGAAGTGCCTAAAAGGCGATGGGGGAATTGATCCTTTGGCACAAGTAATATCTTCCGTTTAAGGAGAACAACACTAATATATTAATTACTAAAAAAACAAAAATGAAATACATTGTATTAATAATAACAGCACTTTTTTCAACATTAGTATCCGGTCAAACGGCCGATGAGATTATTAAGAAAGTAGATCAAAACATGTCTGCCGAAAATCGTATCATTGAATCATCTATGACTATTCATGGCAAACGTAACAGCCGAACCATGACATCTATTTCATATTCAGTAGGCGATAAACAATCATTTACAGAATATCTTTCGCCTGCACGGGAAAAAGGAACTAAAATGTTAAAGCTAGAGGATAAACTTTGGATTTACTCGCCTTCAACCGACCGCACTATTCAAATATCGGGTCATATGTTGCGACAATCGGTAATGGGTTCTGATTTTTCGTATGAAGACATGATGGATGATCGTGAATTAACGGACTTGTACACTTCAAAAATATTGAATGAAGAACTAATTGATGGCAGAAAAGCTTTTGTGCTTGAACTTATTGCCAAGGTAGATGATGTAGCTTATCATTCGCGAAAAATTTGGGTTGATGCTGAACGATTTGTACCATTAAAAGAAGACTTGTTTGCAAAAAGCGGACAATTATTGAAAAGAACCACATTATCTGATATACAAAAAATACAGGGAAAATGGTTTCCTATGAAAATGGTGTACAAAGATATGCTTAAACAAGGCGATGGAACAGAATTGCATATTTCAAGCATAAAGTTTAATCAACAAATTCCAGAATATATATTTACAAAGGCAGCCTTAAAGCAGTGATTTGTTGTTAAACAAAAAACAATATAACTCCGCTCACAGTAATTAAAGCACCAATAATTTCTTTCAGGCTAACTTTTTCTTTATAAAGAATCATGGCAGGAGGAATTATCAATACGGGTATAATTGCCATAATGGTTGATGCAATTCCTACGGTGGTGTGTTTAACAGCTAATAACGATAAATACACTCCAATAAAAGGTCCGAAAATGGCTCCAATGGTTATGAATTTCATGGCGCTTTTATTGGTAGCAGCTTCTTTAACTTTTGGCCAGCGTTTAATAAGTGAGATTAAAATGACAAAGCCCACTGTACCTGTTATTATACGAATTTGTGTGGCCGCAAAAACATTATAATCGCCCATTCCATATTTACTTAATACCAAACCAGTAGATTGACCAATGGTTCCAAGTAAGGCAAAAACTAATCCTTTAATTGGGAACGAAAATTTCAAATTATTTCTTTTTCCTTCTTTTCGTTCATCGAGTTTTTTCTTTTCGGTTACCACCAAAACAATACCACCTAAAGTAACAATCATTGCAAGAATCGATTTCAAATTCATGGTTTCATCTAATATAAACCAGCTAATTATAGCTGCAAAAGGAGGACTTAACGAAAAAATGAGCATGGATATTCGTGCGCTGATATGTTCGTAAGATTTGAATAAAAAATAATCGCCAAAAACAAAACCGATTAATCCAGAAATGCTTAACCAAATCCAATTAAATGCCGTAGCATCGGTAGGAAAGACTAATCCTCTTACAAAATAAGAAATTACCGCATATATTGCGAAGGCTATAAGCAAGCGGATAATGTTTACCGACAACGAGCCTGCTTTTCGTGATGCTTGTTGAAATGCCAGAGCTGTTCCTGTCCAGCAAACTGCAGTTAATAGGGAAACGATTTCCCCCAAATGTGAGTTTATCATTAAAATGAATTTTCACAAATGTATATATTCAAAATCAAGATTATTCGTAAGTGCTTGTTGATTTTTCTTTTTGAAATAAAATAGGTTCTATTTTTATAAACTAACTTTATGTTTTTAAGTATTTTTAGGAGTGATATTTTTCTTATTTCGGCATGAAAAATATAAGCAACTTTGTTTAAAAATGTATTTAAAAGTTTATAATAATGGATCAATTAAAAATATCAGAATTTATAAAGGATGTAACCTTATTTGGTACATTAAATGAAGATCAAATTATCTTACTATCTAGTAATTTAGAAGAGATTCATTTTAAAAAGGGAGGCTTTATTTTTAAAGAAAACTCAGAACGTGATGCCGTTTATGCAATTTACGAAGGCGAAGTTGAGTTATTCAAAAGTACTCCCTTCGGTGAAGAAAAGCGTTTGTCGTTTTTCCAAAAGTACGATTTTATGGGTGAAGGATCTCTAATGGATAATTCGCCACATTCAACTACAGCAAGAGCTTTAACCGATGTGACGGTATTGGCTTTAAGTAAAGATAAGTTGAATGAGCTTTTTGAAAGTGAGACTGATTTAGCAGCAAAGGTTTATAAATATCTGGCAAAACTAGTGGCTCGTAGAATGAATCAAGCCAATATGCATCTTATTAATGTGGGTTCACAGTACGTTTCGGGTAGAACAAGAACCGAGCATGATTTATTAGGCGATAGAGAAGTTCCTGCCGAAGCTTATTATGGGGTGCAAACCTTACGCGCCATGGAAAACTTTAATATTAGTGGTACCAATATTAGCTTTTATCCAGTTTTTCCACAAGCATTGGCAATGGTGAAAATGGCAGCTGCAAAGGCAAACAATGAATTGGGTTTAATAAATGATGAAATTACTAATGCCATTGTTGAGGCCTCAGATGAAATTATTAAAGGAAAATGGCATAAGAATTTTGCTGTAGATATGATTCAAGGTGGAGCTGGTACATCAACCAATATGGCAGCCAATGAAGTGATTGCTAACCGAGCCCTCGAAATACTAGGACACCGTAAAGGAGAATACAAATACTGTCATCCCAATAATCATGTAAACTTAAGTCAAAGTACCAACGATGCTTATCCAACGGCTGTAAAAATTGCTTTGATTTTGAATAATCGACGCTTTATTGATGTACTGAAAGAACTCATATTTTCGTTTCACGAAAAAGCACGTGATTTTCGTGATGTAATAAAAATGGGAAGAACTCAGTTGCAAGATGCTGTTCCAATGACTTTAGGACAAGAATTTGAAGCCTATGCGGTAACTCTTGAAGAGGAAATTGAACGCATTGAAGAAAATGTTCGTTTGTTTTTAGAAGTGAACATGGGAGCTACTGCCATTGGTACAGGAATAAACTCTGAACCAGAGTATAGCGAAAAGTGTATAAAGCACCTAAGAGACATTACAGGTTTAGACATTAAATTAGCAGGCAACCTTGTGGAAGCTACACAAGACACTGGTGCTTTTGTTATGTATTCATCGGCTATAAAAAGAACAGCTATTAAACTGTCAAAAATTTGTAACGACCTGCGCTTGCTTTCTTCTGGACCGCGCACAGGACTTAATGAAATTAATTTACCTCCAATGCAACCAGGTTCTTCAATTATGCCAGGTAAAGTAAATCCTGTAATCCCTGAGGTTGTAAATCAAATTGCATTTAAAGTTATTGGAAACGACATTACAGTTACATTGGGTTCAGAGGCTGGTCAATTGCAATTAAATGTAATGGAACCTGTAATTGTACAAAGCATTTTTGAAAGTGTTGAGATGCTTAAAAACGGTATGGAAGTGTTGCGTTATCGTTGCATCGATGGTATTACTGCAAATGTAGATCATTGTCGTGAATTAGTGCACCACAGTATTGGTATCGTAACTGCATTAAATCCTATTTTAGGTTATGAAATTTGCAACAATTTAGCTAAAGAAGCCCTAAAAACAGGACGTAGTGTTTATGATTTAGTTGTTGAACAAAACTTAATGACCGAAGAAGCTTTAATTGAAGCACTGGCTCCTGAGAATATGATTTCACCTAAAAAAATGCATTAAAAACAATGCAAAAAGAGAACCTGTTAATATTTAACCATTGTAGATTAAATATTAACAGGTTATATAAGGTTGTTTGCAAAGGCTCAAATGTTATTTTCTGTTAAGGTTTTAAAGCGGAAAAAATAAGGCGTAATGTAGCAAAATAGTTAAACGTGTTTTCAGAATATACCAGACTTAGAGACTGTAATGAATTAACTTGGCATTGTTAAATATTATGAGTATCTTTCATGAATGGAAATTGATCGGATATT
>JAEINW010000042.1 GCA_016342715.1 Salinivirgaceae bacterium
TTGCTTTGCGTGGTTCGCGAATTCATGGTCATTACTATGTTAACGATTGTTACAGTGCTGGAGTGCGTAATTTTGTGGTGGAGGAATATCCATCGAATATGGATGCATTTCCAAGAGCTAATTTTGTAAAAGTTCCAAGTGCGTTTAAGGCCTTACAAATTCTTGTAAAGTGGCACCGTTCAAATTTTAATATTCCGGTAGTAGGAGTTACGGGAAGTAATGGAAAAACCATTGTAAAAGAATGGATTTACCAATGTTTAAGTTCGGAAAAATATGTAATTCGAAATCCTAAAAGTTATAACAGTCAGGTGGGTGTTCCCCTTTCGGTTTGGTTGTTAAATAAAGCAGGGGAACTCGGCGTATTTGAGGCCGGTATTTCTCAGCCAGGCGAAATGAAAAGGCTGGAGGAATTAATACAGCCAAGCATCGGAATTTTTACGAATCTTGGAGATGCTCATCAGGAAAATTTTGAAAGCGTTGCGCAAAAACTAAATGAAAAGCTTTTACTATTCTCCAATTGCGAAAGCATCATTTATTGTTCCGATAATGAGATGGTAAGCAATGGTATGGTTCAAAAATATGGTTCAAAAAAACTATTCACTTGGAGCGTTTCTAATACTGCCAATTTGCAAATAACTAAGAAGGAATCTCATAAGCAAACTACAGAAATATTTGCCCTTTATAATAATTCCGAAATATCAATTGTAATACCTTTTATTGATAAAGCATCCATTGAAAATGCCATTCATGTATGGAGTTTTTTGTTGTTGCAAAACTATGATTCTCAATTTATAAGAAACAAAATAGCCAAGCTTGAAACCGTGGCTATGCGTTTGGAGTTGAAAGAAGGAAATAATAATTGTACCATAATTAACGATAGTTACAATTCCGATTTGGAATCGCTTCATATAGCCCTCGATTTTTTGACCTATCAAAATCAGCATGCTCAAAAGGTGTTAATATTGTCAGATATTGCGCAAAGTGGCTTTGAAAATGCAGAGTTATACAGGCAAGTAGCCAATGTGATCAAGCAAAAAAAAATTGATCGATTAATTGGTATAGGATTGGATATTTCTCAGTTTGAATCGTATTTTGATTTGCGAAAAGACTTTTACTCTTCAACCCGGGAGTTTTTAGAAAATATCGACCGATTGAAACTTCAAAACATGACCATTCTTTTAAAAGGTGCTCGTAGTTTTGAGTTTGAAAATATATCGAATCAATTACAAAAGCAAACGCACCGAACCGTGTTTGAAATTGATTTAAATGCCTTAGAATACAATCTTGATTATTTTAAAAATCAACTAAAACCCAAAACAGGCATAATTGCCATGCTTAAAGCATCATCGTACGGAAGTGGAACTTTTGAAATTGCCAATATTTGTCAATATCATAGGGTGGCTGCAATTGCCGTGGCTTTTACCGATGAAGGTGTAGAATTGAGGAAAAGTGGCATAAAAATTCCAATCATGGTTATGAACCCAGAGGAATCAGCTTTTGCTTCAATAATGGAACATAATATTGAGCCTGAAATATATGATTTTAACTCGCTAAATACCTTTACGACTTTTGTTGAAAAGCAAAATTTAAAAGCCTATCCAATTCACATCAAAATAGATACGGGAATGAACAGAGCCGGTTTTTTACCTAATGAAATCCCGCAATTAATTGATGTATTAAAAAACTGTGAATCGTTAAAAGTAAAATCTGTTTTTTCACATTTGGCTTCGGCTGACGAGCCAGAACAAGATGAGTTTACTTTACAGCAGATTGAAATATTTGAAAACACAAGTATCCAAATAATTAATGAATTAGCCTATAAAATTAAACGTCATATTTTAAACTCAGCAGGCATAGAGCGTTTTCCCAAGTATCAATACGACATGGTTCGTTTAGGAATAGGACTTTATGGGGTAAGTTCCATTAATAAATCGTTGGCTCAAGTTGGGTCTCTTACAAGTTCTATTGTTCAAATAAAAAAGGTTTCAAAAGGTCATACGGTCGGTTATAGTCGTAAAGGAGTGGCTGCAAAAGATTCTGAAATTGCCACAATTCCTATTGGATATGCTGATGGATATCGGAGAATTTTAAGTAATGGCGTGGGAAAAATTTGGGTGAATGGCCATTTGGCTCCAATTATTGGTAATATTTGTATGGATATGTGCATGATTGATGTTACTGGGCTGCATGTGAAAGAAGGCGATCAGGTGGAAATATTTGGCAAACATCTAAAGGTTGTTGAAGTTGCAAATTGGATGCAAACAATTCCTTACGAAGTGCTTACAGGAATATCTAAAAGAGTTAAAAGAACCTACCAGTTAGAATAACTTATATGAGCTAACTCGGTCTTATTTGTTTTTATATTCGGAGAAAAATGCTAAATTACATACATGACATTTAAGAGAGTCTCAATAAATATTTTATCCATTATATTTTTTCTTATTCTAAGTTTTAGTGCTTGGTCGCAAGTAGAATTTAGCAAAGAAGAAAAGAAAACTATGAAAGTGGCGATGGAGGCTTTTGAGGAAGAAGATTTTATTACCGCAAGAATTTATTTGAAGCAGTTATTTAGAAAATATCCCGACGATTTTGAAATAAACTACTTAATTGGAGCTTGTTATTTAAATACCAGATACCAAAAAACTGATGCCATTCCTTATTTAAATAAAGCGGTTGAAGAAGGCGAAGAATATATACCATCGATAGTACATAAAGATTTAGGAAACTTAAATCATTCAGTCTATTATTTTGATAAAGCAATATATCATTACAAGCGATTTTTGAAAGTTGCCGAGCGTGGCGATGAGTATATTCCCTATTGCAACCGAATGATAGAAATTTGTAATAATGCAAAGGAATTAATTGTTGATACCTTAAATCTTCAAATTGTAAACATTGGTAAGCCTGTAAATACAAAGCATTCTGAGTTTGCACCGTATGTTTCAACCGACGATAGCATTTTGTTTTTTACTCGGCGAAATTTTTATACCGATGAAGAATTAATTTTGGTTGAAAAGCCCGATACTGTTGATCGCTTGTATTTGTCGTATTTTAAAAAAAATCATTGGTCCGATCCTATTGAAATTGAAATGCGAGGTATTGATGCTGAATCTGGAGTTTCTGTTGCTGGGATGTCGCCCGATGGGGAATATATTTATGTTAACGCTTTTCGAGACCAAAGTCATGACATTTTTGTGGCTAGGTACGAAGGAGGAAATACATTGAATTTTGAACCTTTACCTGAACCCATTAATACAAAATATTGGGAAGGAAAGGTTACCATTTCACCCGATGGAAATGCCTTGTGGTTTGCAAGTGATAGACCTGGTGGAATTGGAGGTAAAGATATTTACAAAGTAGAGAAATTGCCCTCTGGACAATGGGGAAATCCCGAAAATATGGGAGAGCTTATTAATACTATTTACGATGAAAATGCACCATTTATTCATCCAGGTGGCAATATATTTTACTTTAGTTCAAAAGGACACAATACCATGGGCGGCTATGACATATTCTCAGTTCTTTTAAATGAGAATAAAGTATTGTTGCCTGTAAATATGGGTTTCCCCATTAATACTACCGGCGATGACACTTATTTTGTTCTTTCAGCAAACGGAAATACTGGATATTTTTCAAGTTCATATGGTAATAAATACAAAAGCCACGATTTGTATAAAATTAAAATGAATTTGAATATCCCTATAACATTAGTGAAAGGTTATATACAGGTTGGTGATCCTATTGCTCCAATTGCCGCAAAAATTCGAGTTATCGACAATGAAACAGGTAAGAGCTTACGCTATGTTTACAATCCTAATCCAAAAACAGGAAAGTATTTAATGATTTTCCCTCCTGCGAAAAATTATGATATGATAGTTGAAGCAGAAGGCTATACGCCAAAGAATATCAATATTTACATTCCTGATCAGGAAGAGTTTTACGAATTGTATCAAAATATTTATATGAAGGCAGTTCTTTCTGCAGGTAAAAAAGTTGGTGAAGAACTTAAGGTTGAAAATTTATTTTTCGATACTCATGTAGATACCACGGTACGAGATTATTCTGTTCTTTTTAAAGCCATTGATGCCATTATTGAAGCTACTGATTCATTGGATCAAAAGAAAATTGAAAGCAAAGGATTCGAAGTTGCAATTCAAAGAGAAGATGAGGATGCATATGCTTCGTTATTTGGACAAATTGATAAGGCTTTTGAATTGGGTGACGTGGCGACTCTGAATGCCATTCAGGAGGATGTTATTGTACCTGATAGGTATGGTCAGGTATATTTTTATCCTGAAAATAAAACAGACGAGTTTTTAGAAAAAGTAATTATTGGTTTTGATACCATTTTAACTGCACCAAAATTACTTGCTTATAATGATAGGCCAAGGATTCCTATTGAGAAAAACGACCTTATTAAAAGAGAAGAAGTGACGATTGATACCATAAACGAGATGATTATTATTGAGCGTCCGAAGGAAATTGTCATAACTCCGGTTATGCTAAAGGAATCGAATCCTGAAAAAAGAAAAACCGTGGTGGTGCATAAAGTGTTTTTTGCTGTAAATAAGTTTGAACCCAATAAAAATTATATACAAGAATATGATGAAATTGCCGAATTGTTGGTGAATAACAATCAATTGGGTGTTGTGCTTACGGGTTATGCCGATTCCCAAGGAACCATTCCAGCAAACAAAAGTCTTTCACAAAAACGTGCCTTAAATGTGCTGGAATCCTTAAAGGATTTAGGAATAAACCCCAATAAGGCAATAATTATTGCCAAAGGAGAGGAAGAAATAGTTAAAGAATATTCAGAAAAAGAGAAGGCATTTAATAGGCGAGTAGAAATTAGAGTATTTGAATTGATGATGCAAGAAACGATAGATGAGTAAAAATTTAAAAATACTAACTATTTTATTTGTTTTTTTATTAAAAACGAGCACAATTTCATATGCTCAAAAATTTACAGAGTATGAAGTTAAAATGGTTTATCTCTATCAATTTGCAAAGTTTGTTACCTGGCCCGATGCTGCTCTAAATAAAAATCCAGCATTTATTATTGGCGTGTATGGAGAAAACCCATTCGGAAATTTGCCTGATGTTATCTATAAAGACAAAACATTTAAAGGAAAACCATGTAAAGTAATTCATATTAAAAAAGTAGAAGATGCAAAAAACTGCCAAATGATTTTTTTTAGCGGCTTAAAAAAATACGACGTGCTTAAGTTTATAAAAGAACTCGGTAACTTACCAATTCTTTTGGTTGGCGATCAGTTAGACGGTTTTTGCTATGTGGGAGGTATGATTAATTTTGCCCCCAAAGATGCCAATTATCGTTTTGAAGTAAATCCTGAAACAGCCAAATCGGCAAATATTACCATTAGTTCAAAATTGTTTGCTGTGGCCAAAATTGTGAATTCCGACGAAGATAACTTCTAGAACAATAATCCAATGGAAAGGTCTCTCCAATCCATTACGGAACTAATTCTTGTAATATAACTTCTAGAACAATAATCCAACGGAAAGGCTTAAATTTTTCAAGGTAGTTTTATCTTCCACATCCTTATTTTTATTGCTTGTAATGTCAATAAAACCATTGGAATAGGAAGCTCCAAGTGATATCGCTGTATTTTTTGAGAAATAGTACAAGGCTCCAGTGCCAATGGTGTATCCCATATGAAACAAGCCAACTTCATCCTTACATCCAACTCCTGAAAAATCCTGAGTATCATCTGTTATATTAGCAGAAGCCCCCACTCTAATTTGATTAATCACACCAAACTGAGCGTAATATTTAAAATAACCAATTTTATTCGATTCCATTTTAAAGGTAAGTGGAATGTCAACGTATTGAATTTTGTATTTTATAGTTGATTTTTCTCCCAAATTATATACTTTGTCACTAGCTTTAAAGTCAAGTGAATCGGCATAAGAAAGTGTTCCACCCGTATTGTTAATCATAATTCCAGTTGAAAAGCTATAGCGTTCTGTAAAAAAGAAATCGGTAATTAAACCAAAACTAAATCCTGCTTGAGCTCCTTCGCTTTCTATGGAAGCAACATCGGAAGTAAACCAAGAGGCTTGCGGACTAGCGGAAATACCCATGCGTATGTTTTGAGCTTGCGCTAATGAAAATATTGAAATAAGTATAGCGATAATAAAAAATGTTCGTTTCATAGTTTTATTCTTAGGTAATTATTAAAAAAAACGTTTTGTTCTAATATTTATTTTCTAAATATTTTCCAAATATAAATATTTTAGGTTTGCATTTTTATCTTTGTTCAAAACAATATATCAAATGATATATGCATTATTAAAGAAAATAATTATTTGTAGCATTATGATACCTTTTCAAAATAAAGTTTCAACAGTTAATAGTCTTCGCAATTTAAGGCATATAAAAAAAATATCCATTGTTTTTATGATGTTGGTTCTTTTTGGGGCTTGCAAAAATAAGCACCAAGAAATTGACATTTCAAACATCCAGATAGATCAAAAATTTTACCGATTCGATCAGGATTTATTTACCATTCCGCAAGATAGTATATGGGATTATGTTCCTGTTTTGGAAGAAAAATATGGTAATTATTTCGATGCTTATAATAATTTAGTGATAAGAATTGGTGGCACCAATCAGATTAATTATGATGAAAAGCTTTTGCATTTTTTAAGCGATCCATATATTGAAGATTCATACAAAAGTGCACAACAAGTTTTTAGAGAAGTGAATTTTGAAAAAGAGATTTCAGAAGCCTTTAAAAGAATTAAATATATTTATCCCAACAAGGAAATTCCTGATATATATACGCACATTTCAGGCTTTAACCAATCGTTAATTATTGATTCTGCCTACATGAGTATAAGTCTTGATAAATATTTGGGTGTTGATTCAAAATTTTACAAAATGTTACGAACTCCTTTGTATTTAACTCAGAACATGCATCCTAAAAAAATTCCCAGCGATGTTATTACTGCATATTTGTTAACTGAATTTCCAAATACTATTGAAAATCCAACCTTACTTGATGAAATGGTATATTACGGGAAAATACAATATGTTTTAGATGTTTTAATGCCTGAAACCAATGATACCTTAAAATGGGGTATTTCTGAGCAAAAACTGGATTGGTGCTCTAACAATGAGCAGAAAATGTGGTTATATTTAATTGAGCATAAGTTGCTATTTACCACAAATGTATCCGACGTAAAACGATTTATTGATGAAGGGCCATTTACATCAGTGTTTTCAAAAGAAGCTCCAGCAAAAACAGGAAGGTGGATTGGTTACCAAATTGTACAAAGTTACATGCGCCATAATTCAAATATTTCATTGCCGGAACTTATGGAAAGTTATAAGCATCAAGCAATATTGAATAATTCAAAATACAAACCATAGTTTAACAAAATATATTCGTTGCAAGGTTTATTAGGTAAAAATTTATATATTTGTTTTTAGAACTAAATTAAGCCCATTGTTATGAAAAAAAATCTACTCTCTGCAATTCTGCTTGTTGTATGTGGTTATTCATACAGCCAAAATTTTCAAGTACAAACCTTAAATGAACAAAAATTAGTTGAGCTTAAGCAAGGTTTTGAGCCCAAAGCTTATGGAGATATTATTTGGCAAGAAGATTTTAATGGAGCCAAATGGTCAAGCACCGTAGTTCAAGATAGTTTGGGATATCTGCTAGACCCTACGGCTACCTTACCTGAAGGTTGGGATTTTGTTGATAGTTTGAATATGAATTATTATTGGCACTGGTCAGATGTTGGTATCAGAGGGGCTTCCTGTATTGGTGAAGATGATGATTGTCATACTCCTGATAGTGTTGTTATTTCACGACTCCCTGAAGGAACTTCAGTTGATAATGGCTTTATGTTATTTGAAGCTGATTATTTCAATACTACAGAAGATTGCGAGCTAGTTACAGATATTCAAGAACATCATTCATATTTTGAATATGGACCTATAGATTTTTCTGATTATCCAGGAGTGATTTTTAATTGTAAAAATTACAATTATTTTTGTTGTAACGCTGATTCGCGCCTTGTAATTCAATTTTGTACTGACTACAACCCTGAAACAGGTGAGGGATTATGGAGCGAAGAATATAAGTTTAATGCAGAGACTCCAATTGCATCTTATACCTATGTTTCTGAAAGAGATAGACATATTAATGTAAGTGCAAGTGTTGCAGGAAATAGTAATGTTTATTTTAGAATTAGCTTGATTGATGCAAGTCATTATTTCAATATTATTGATGATATAAAATTTTACGAACAACCCACCTACGATTTGCAAATGGAAGACGCATGGGCAGATTATATGTATGATGCTGAAGATACAGCATATTCCGTTTGGTCAGCTTCAAAATATAATTTTTATGGAGGTTACACACAAATACCACGAAATTTGCTTGCACCATTCGTAAAATTCCGAGGCGCGGTCGCTAATTTTGGAACTTCAGAAGCTGTTAATAGTAAATTAAATGTTAAAATTTATAAGAATGATATACTAGATTATTCGGCTTCAACTGACCCTATTAATATTCCATCCGGTGAAAAAGATACCTTGAGATTATTTGCTGATTATACTCCACTAGGAGTAGGGGATTATCAAGTATCAATGTCAGTTACCCAAGATGCGGCCGATGAAGTTTCGGAAAACAATAATTGGGGATATAATTTTGAAGTGGTATCAAATGTATATTCAAGAGTTTATCATGGAAATGAAGAAAACTTTGAAAGTGCCGGACCAAGAGACTGTGCTTATGGTGGTTTTGATGGAGATAGATTAGCTCAGTTATATGATATACCAGATGGATTATCGGCAAGTTTAAATAGTATAAGCGTTTATATTCCTAATTATGATGGTTTAGATGATGAAATTGCTGCTATTGAAAATGGTGAATTTGCTATGATTGGACGTGTATATTATGACGACCCAACAAGTGGTGAAACAGTAGACGCCGAAATTGCAACTGATATTTATGTTTTACAGATTAATGATACAGCAACATGGCTTAGTTTAAATTTTATTGATGAAGGTAATTTAACGCTTGAAGGAGGACCACAAAAGCAGTACTACATGGCTATTGAAACTTTCACAGAAACTGTGCAAGAATTACGTTTCGAAGTGGGAACAGACCCAACATTAAAACAACCTTATGGCAATGGTGGTTTAGTTTATTTATCAAGTCAAGGTGGATGGTATGCTACTGGCGATAATTATGCCATTGATATGATACTAGATATAAGCACACCTCCAATTTTAACTTTTAATTATGATGTTTCGTGTCCTGGTTTAATTACGTCCTGGTTTAACCCTGAAACAGATACCTTGTTTGTTACTGGATCTTTTAACGGTTGGGATGAGCCTGGAACTGGAGAATCAATCATCTTAACTGATTCTGATAACGATTTAATATATACAGGACATTATTTTGCATACCAGCCTCAAAACATTGAATATAAATATTTTTCTGGCTCTGGTTCGGATGGTGGTGAATGGGAAGGAGACCTGAATCGTTCAGTTGAAATTGCTGAAATAAGTGTTACCGTTAATGATACTACTCCACAATGTGAAGTCGGTTTTACTTTTGATCCATTTGAGAATATTTCGATATATCCAAATCCTTTTACTAATGAATTAAACATTAGTGGTTTGGATAATGTTGAAACAGTAATTATTAGCAATGTGATTGGGCAAACCATTATAACAATTCCTGCTAAAAATGCAAGTGTTATTTCAACTTCTGAACTAAGTAAAGGAATTTATATTCTTACTTTTATTGATGGAGATGATAACTCAAGAACTGAGCGTATTGTAAAAGAATAATATAAGCTTTAAGTTAAAAAAGCGAGGTTTTAATTTAGAATCTCGCTTTTTTAATAAATGAATATTAGAAGGAATCACTTATTTTATAAAAATATAAACCTAACATTTAAATAGGGAATAATTAAAAATTCACTAAGCCCTACGAGGGTTCTAAACCCTCGTAGGGCTTTTGATATGTTAGAATGATTGCTTTATACGGATTAAATCAGCGAACGGCTTTAGCCCTCAACGAAGTTAAAATCAGTTGTAATCGGCGTCATCAGCGTTCTGTTTTTTTCTTAATTTTCATATTGTAAGTTTTTTAGATAGGAGTAAACCTTTTTAGATAGCCTCTTTTTTTAATGAATGCAAATTTTTATTTAATCAACAATAACTTTTTCCACATCGAAATATTCACAATTTGTGTATTTTATAAAATATACCCCAGGTGAATAATCAGAACAATTAACCGATAATCTTTTTTGTGATTTTGTAAATGAATATGAAGCAACAATTTTTCCAATAGTGTTATAAATTAGTAAGCTACCATCGTTTAATGCATTTTCTACACTAATATTTATGCTGTTTTTTGCGGGATTTGGATAAATGTGGAGCGATAAGTTATTATTCCCTTTTATACTTTTATTTGAAGCTGGAAAATCGCCTTCAAAAACCATAAAATCATCGATATATAAATTACTTCCATTATCATTTACTCCTCGAAATCTGATGAGAATTTTCTCTCCTTTATAATTGCTTAAATCAATTTTCAATTGCTGCCATTCATCTTGGGTTGCTGGTACAAATCGTTCGTTTCCTGAATTAAAATTTACAGTGGCTAAACTAGTATCTCTCTTAGAAAAAAGGGTATCGTTCCAGGTCACTCCCATATCGGATGAAACAGAAATCATTAAGCTATCTTTAAACAGATAGTAAGCACGCGCAGCATATGCATATTTTACGCAAAACGAAATGTTTTTGTCAGACTCTGGAATGTTTAGTAGAGGGCTTATCAAATCGTCGTATTGACCAATTCTCGATTTCATTTTTGTAAAATCTAGTCGCATTGAATATTCACTGGTTTCTAGACCTCCAGCGGTATCAACAGTCCATGACCAATCCTCGTCATAATTTATTATTGAAAATAAAGTATTGGTAAAATTGAAATTCGTGGTATCAAAATCTTCATTAAAGGGCAGGTTGGTTTCTATGGGTTTGGTGACAAAAAAGTATGCGGTGTTATTAATAAGATCAGATTCTGGAGAATCAATGGTTAAATCGGCATAAACTTTTATTCTATTTAGTCCTGGGTCTAAATTTATATCAGTTAATGATATAGTTAGTTCAGCTCCCGAGTTTATTGCATCGTTATTTGAAAAATTTTCAGGAGCCTTATTGTTCACCTGAATGCTTATGTTTATTCCTTGAACCGCTTGAAGACCTTTGTTTTTAAGAACTACATCGAATGAAATGGCATTTGTTGTTGCTATTCCCAACGGATAATTTTTAATTTCAGAAACAGCTAGGTCATAATTATTTTCGATCGGTGGAACCGGCGTATTTTCTAGCGATAAAAAGTCATAGGCAGCTTTTACATCAATAATTCCTTTTCCAAATGTTTGATCTTCTCCGGCATCTCCTAAGTCAATAGCCGATTGGTAAAGCCCGTTTAAAATATCTTCACCTGCTAAATAGGGAAATGCTTCTTTTAATAATAAAAAGGCACCTGCTACATGGGGACAAGCCATTGAGGTTCCTGATAAACTACCATATTCATCATTTCCCATGGCAGAGCGAACATTTACTCCTGGTGCAACAATCTCAGGTTTGGTCCATAACGAAAAACCATCACATTCTTCAACACAAGTTGTTGGTCCTCTCGAAGAAAAGTCAGCTATGGGATATGAAGGATTGCTTCCGTTTATTGCTCCAACACTAAATACATTTACCAAGTTTTCAGCTAAATTGGCTGGCTGGCCTATGGTTGATGTTCCTGGGCCATCGTTTCCGGCACTAAAAACGATGCCGATTCCTGCAGTTGCAGCAGCATTTATTGCCTGAGCTTCTGGAGCATCACATGTTTCATTGCTATAAAAACTATCCCAGCCCCACGAATTGGTTATCACATCAGGTATATCATTTACCGTAGAAAAATCTCCGTCGGGATTTAAAGCCCATTCAAAACTTTCCAGAATTTTATCCAAAGTTCGCACATCGGGAAGGGCACTAACAATAGGATCAGAGGCCATCCAATAACCATTCCAGGCAACACCAATAGTATCATTTAGTTCATTATCTAAGCCTAAAACGGTTCCTAAAGTGTGCGTTCCATGTGTGCTCGAAAATGAAATATCATCGGGAGTAATGTTGCTATATCCGAACCAAGCTTCGTGTAAAGGGCGGTATTTTCCAAGAAAATTCTCTGATATTGCTGGATGTTTGTATTTTACACCAGTATCGACTCCCAAAACCACAGTATTTTTCCCCGTATAACCTAACTTCCAAAGTTCTGGTGCATTTATTGCGTAAATTCCTACTTCAGCTTCGGTTAATCCTTTACTAGGGCTTTTTTCTGCAGATGTAGGTTGATGGTAAAAATAATTTTTATCATCTGTACCAATTCTTAAAATATTCTTTTGATTTTGAAGCTCGTAAATAAAATCTGGAGTTGCTTTTAATGTAATGATATTTGCAATCCAATACGACTTAATGTTTTTTACATAATTGTTATTCTGGGTTAAAAATTTAAGAATATCTTTTTGCGAGCTAGATGCATTTTCACGCAAGGAACTAATGGTAATTTTTGCTCGTTCATTAACCAAAGTTTTTTGGCTTCTGAATTTTTTTTGAAGCAGATTTAGATCAACTTTTTGTGTTAATTCAACACTAATGTAAATCCATTCGGAGTTTTTGTTTTTGAGTTTGTCTTTCAGACTTCTGCTTAGCGTTGCTTGAGAATATCCATTAGAAACGAACAAACTAAAAAAAGCCGCTAGTAGTGTAGTGTAAATTAATCGCATAACAATTTTGTTTAAAGTGGTTCGTGTAGTTATTTATAAAATTAGCAATTCTCACTAAGTTTATTCTTCAATTTCATCAATAAGATGTTGAGAAATAGATTTACTGGTTTTAGCTCCAAGTTTTCGAATATCTTCGGCACGTTTAATTAAATTCCCTTTGCCTTCGCTTAATTTGTTAATGGAACTGTCGTATGCAGCTTGGGTTTGTTTAAGTTTTTGTCCCAAATCGGTTAGGCTTTCGGTTAAACCCACAAATTTATCATATAAATCGCCACTCTTTTTCGCAATTTCTATGGCATTTTTTGTTTGATTTTCTTGCCTCCATATGGATGATACAGTTAGCAAGGTGGCTATTAATGTTGATGGACTTACAATTACAATTTTATGTTCCCAGGCAAAATTAAATAGATTATGATCCTCGGAGATAGCCAAACTAAACGATGCTTCAATAGGAACAAACATCAAAACATATTCGGGAGAATTTAATTCATTTAGGCTATAATATTGTTTGTCTGCTAATTGTTTTATATGGTTTTTAAGTGAAATTAAATGTTCTTTAATGAATTTGTTTTGCTCTTCTTTCGATTCTGAATTAATAAATTGATCATAGGCAATTAATGAAACTTTCGAATCAATTATAATGTGTTTGTTTTCTGGCAAATAAATAATCACATCGGGCTGATACTTTTTACCATCTGGACTGGTGAGAGCTACTTGAGTTTTAAACTCTCTATCTTTTTGTAATCCGCTGGTTTCTAATATTTTCTCAAGTATTAGTTCTCCCCAACTGCCTTGTTTTTTTACATCGCCCTTAAGCGCTTTAGTCAGGTTGTTTGCTTCTTCACTTATTTTTGAATTCAGATCGTATAATTTCTTTATCTCAGCTTGCAAATCGGTTCTATCTTTAACGTTTTTTATATAGGTGTCGTCTATTTTTTGTTCGAAAGCTTTTAGTTTTTCGTTTAGAGGATTAAGAAGTACTCCTAATTGTTCTTTATTTTGATGGGTGAATTTTTCGGTTTTTTCTTCTAATATTTTATTTGCCAAATTATTAAACTGATCGGAAAAGTGTTTTTGTAAGTTAAGTAAATCTGCTTTTTGCAGACTTAGTTTTTCAGTTAAATTTGTTTGTTCTGTTTGGCTAATGGCTAAGGCTGTGGAAAGTTTTTCTGATTTGTTACGTTCGTTGAATAATTCTTGTTTTAATTCAATTATTTGAGATGAGAACAGATTTATTCTGTCCTCTTTTACCTCATTCTGATTTTTAATATTTTGTAATTCTTCTTCTAAATTTTTGCTCGATAAAACAAAGTTTTTTAGCGTATTTTGTTGTCTCTTCATTAAGAGCCATACTACAAAAGCACCCAAAATAACTCCGAACATAAAAATAATCCAATCCATAAACTTAGTGTTATATTAGTTGTTTAAATAATCACGTTAAAGTTATAACAATTCATGCCTCAAACGTTGGAATTTGGGGATTGAATATAAAACTTATATAAGAATGTTTTTACAGTATGTTGATATAAATGCACTAAAGCGGAAACACCGATATTATTATCGGAGTGGATTTTATTGGTTTTTAACCAAAAATATTCTTAAAATAATTGGCATACTTTTGCTTATTATAGCTTTATTTTTAGTGCTTGAAAAATGGGTTGTTGATAAAGATAAATTATTTAGCAAGTTGTTTCACAACCTTAATAATGCTCAAGTATTTGCTTTGTTTGTGGTTTCCGAGTCGTTTTTCGGTTTAATTCCACCCGATTTTTTTATCATTTGGGGGCGTAAATTCGATCATCCATGGCAAATAGTCACTTTGCTCGGATTTATTTCATATGGTGGCGGAATTATTTCGTATAAAATTGGCTTGCTAATACGGAGTATTAAAAAATTGAATGTGTTTCTGACTAAAAAATTCAAGCAGAATTTTCGAAAAGTACGCCGTTGGGGTTCAGTTTTTATCGTTGTTGCAGCTCTTTTCCCGTTGCCATATAGTACTATATGTATGCTTTCGGGAATATTAAAATACCCGTTTAAAATATTTTTGTATATCGGATTGATTAGAGTTTTACGATTTTACTTATATGCTTTGGTGCTTTATGGATTATTAAAATAAATTATCGCATCATGGTGTTTTTATTTGCATAAAATATTTCTATTTTGTGAATAACAAATAATCCATGTTTTGACAAGATTTCAGTCGCTTATGTTTTTTCTTTTGGTCTTTAATATTTTAAGGGCTAATGTTAATGTCGATAGCATTTGCAGTGGTTCGCAATTGGAAAAAATGCTGCCGGGCGATAAATTAACATGTATTTACAACTATTGTAAGTTAAATCTTGACAAAAATCCTTATGAAATACAAAAAGTTTTAAATCAGACTTTTGAATTTATTAAGCTAAATAAATTAGAAAATCGATTGGGTGAATACTATTATTACTATGGAAATATGTTCCTTGAAATTGAAGCCTATGATAGTGCGGAGGTGTATTTTTTAAAATCGTTAGAAGTAATACCCGAACGCAATTTAGAACTGCTTTATAGTTTAAATTTAAAGTTGGGTATTTCGTATCGACGGCAAAATGATTTTTCACCTTCCTTGAAATTGTTTGAAGAGGCTTTAGTGTATGCAAATCAAACAAATAACAAAAAATATATTGGAAACATTTATCAGGAACTGGGAAATTTGTATTCTGAAAAAGAATTATACTCCGAAGCAATTAGTAATTTTCAACGTGCCATTAATAATTTTAAAGATAAGAATGATACGCTAAGCGTAGCTCAGGTATATACAAATATTGCAACTTTATATCGAAGAACTGGTAATAATCCTTTAGCAATGGACTACTTACAAAAATCGCATAGTATTTACAAAAAATTAAATAATTATGAAGGTTTAGCAGCTGCATACATTAACATGGGGCAAGTTTACGAGAATATGACCAATTATGTGAAAGCCGAGGAACAATTACTAAAAGCAAGAGATATTTATGAAAGAATAAATTATCAGTTGTATTTAGGCATGGTTTATAATAATTTAGGCAATGTTGAACGTAATTTAAAAAAGATTGATGAAAGTAAATTCTCTCTAAATAAAGCCCTCGATATTTTTATCAGGTTAAACAACAAAGTGGGTCAGATTAATGCCTTAAAAGATTTAGGACAGTTGTATGCGACTATCGAGGACCAAAAAGAGGCGCAAAAATATTTTCACAAAAGCCTTCGTTTATCTGCTTCACTTAGCTCACCTCTTTTAAAGCTTGAGCTTTTTGAAATGTTGGCTGTAAGTTATTCAAAAAGCTTAGAGTATGAAAAAGCATATAAATATAGAGTAATGTATGAAAAGCAATTTCATGAAAATTTAATTGCCGATAAAAATAGAGAATATTTTTTGTTGCGTTCAAAATTGCAGTATAAAGAAGAACAAGTTGATGAAATGACGCAGGAATTCACAATGCAAATTTCAAAAATTGAGAATCGAATAATCTTCTATCGTAGGAGCTTAGGCTTGTTAATTATAAGTTTTTTGCTTGCATTGGGTTATATGTATTTCCGATTTGTTAACAGTTTGAAGTATCGTACTATTGAAATGAATCATAAAACAAAAAAAATTGATCAATTGTTACTGCGAATTGATGATTATACAAATAAGATTGAAATTTTAAATAAAACAAAAGAGAAGTTTTTCGCCATTACAACCAAAAATATTGTTGAGCCAGTTGAAAGTTTGCGACGTTTGGTAAATAAAATATCAGACGTTAACGATGAAAACATGGACAAGCGCTTGCTGACTTTTATTTATACAAATAAAGATTCTATTACAATGGCTTTTAATTTAATTGAAAATATATTGTTCTGGTCTCGAAATCAAGAGGGTAAAATAGAATATGAACCTAATTATGGCAACCTTGAAGATGTTATTAAAAAGGTGGTTGCTTTTCAAACCATTAGAGCTGAAGCGAAAAATATTAAGTTGCAATTACATGATTTAATTGATTTTGACGGCTATTTTGATAAAAAGATGATGGAGGTGGCCTTTCGGAATTTAATTGAAAATGCTATTAAGTTTTCAACTTGGGGTAGTATGGTTGAAATAAAAGGTAAACGTGAAGAAGGCAAACTGTTGGTTTCTATAATTGATAAAGGTGTAGGAATGTCTAAAGAGCAAGTGAGTAAGCTTGAAACTGCTGAAAAAATAAGTGCAGCTATAGGTACGCATGGTGAAAAGGGTGGAGGAATAGGATATATTTTGGCAAGTGAATTTATTAAACGAAATTTTGGAATCATTCAGGTGGAAAGCTCTATAGCCGAAGGAACAAAAATTACTATTACATTACCATCATCAAGTAAAAAACTAACTTAGCTATAAATTAGAGCTATTATTTTTTCTAATTCTTCAGCATCTACTTCATCAAAAGTATCCAACTTATCACTATCAATATCAAGCGCGCCCACAATATTTCCTGTATTGTTTTTAACAGGAACAACAATTTCCGATTTCGATCTTGAATCGCAAGTAATGTGATTAGGGAATTTGCTAACATCTTCTACAATAATTGTTTTTTGCTCATTTATGCCATTCCAACACACTCCAGTATTTTTGGCTAATTCCATGCAGGCAACAGGTCCCTGATAGCTTCTTACTACTAAACGACCATCATCTGTCAATAGATAAAAGCCTGTCCAGAAAAAATCTGGCATTTTATGATGTAGAATAGATGAAATTGTGCACATTCTTGCAGAAGGATCTGAACTTTTTATCATTAAAGCTTCAATTTGCTTGAAAATTCTCCCGTATCTGCCTTGTTTTTTCTTTGCGTCCATATTTTAGTTTTTACAAATATATTATTTTTAGCAATGAGATGGGTATAATGTTTATATAAAAAAGAGGCTGTTGTCTAAAAAGTTCTAAACAAAAAAATTGTAGTTTCAAATTGAAAGTAATGGAACGCACCTGCCTGCCGCTAGGCAGGGATTTCGCTAAAAGGACTGATTTATACGGATTAAATCAGTGGAAATCAGTTATAATCAGTCTCCTCAGTGTTCTATTTTTTTTAACTTTCAAATTGAAAGTTTTTTAGATAGGAGTAAAGCTTTTTAGACAGCTTCTATTTTTTTTATTTTATATACAAAACCTATTTCTCAATCGCATTACTCATAGACATTAACTCATTACTAAATTTTACGACGAATTTTACAGCATTAGCAGCACTTAACTCAAAATTTAATTTTTCATTTTTTGTAATTTAAACCTTATTAAAGCATTTGAACGAGCAATTTTGGCAAAAGTTAGAAAAAAACACTTATTGATTTAATTTCAGAGAGTGTAGGGGGCTTTTTATGAGAATAATGCATTCTGTTTGATGATAAATATAAGGTTTAATAAAAATATTTATTATGCTCTAATAAAAAGAAGTACTTTTGCGCTCTTAATTGATTTTCAGATGGGTTTAAAAGAAGAAATACAACGACGAAGGACTTTTGCAATAGTGAGCCACCCTGATGCTGGGAAAACTACATTGACAGAAAAGCTGCTTTTATTTGGTGGAGCTATACATGTGGCAGGAGCTGTAAAATCCAATAAAATTAAGAAAACGGCAACTTCCGATTTTATGGAAATTGAGCGTCAACGTGGAATTTCGGTTGCTACCAGTGTTATGGGTTTTGAGTACAGTGGTGTGAAAATAAATATCTTGGACACTCCAGGCCATCAGGATTTTGCTGAAGATACATTTAGAACACTTACTGCTGTTGACAGTGTAATTGTTGTTGTAGATGCCGCAAAAGGTGTTGAGGCGCAAACGGAGAAGCTAATGCAGGTTTGTCGTATGCGAAAAACTCCGGTAATTGTATTTGTAAATAAAATTGACCGCGAAGGAAAAGATCCCTTCGATCTATTAGATGAAATTGAAGAACAATTAAAAATAAAAGTACGTCCGCTTAGCTGGCCTGTTGGAATGGGTAAAAGATTGAGTTCAGTATATAATATATTTGATAAAAAGCTTTATTATTTTTCTGGTGATGATAAAACAACAGCTGAGAAACCATTAGAATTTAATGACATAAACTCGACTGAATTAGATAAAGTTATTAAGGAACAAGCTCCTAAACTGCGCGAAGATCTTGAATTGGTCGAAGGAGTGTATCCTGAATTTAATCGTCAAGAATATTTAAATGCAGAAATTGCACCCGTGTTTTTCGGAAGTGCTTTGTATAATTTTGGTGTAAAGGAGTTGTTGGAATCATTTATTCAAGTAGCACCATCGCCTAGACCCTCATTAACAGTTGAGCGAACAGTTGATCCTTATGAAGAAAAGTTCTCAGGCTTCGTATTTAAGATTCATGCAAATATGGATCCTAATCATAGAGATAGAATTGCTTTCGTGAAAATTTGCTCTGGGGTTTTTAAGCGTAATACAAATTACACGCATGTGCGGTTGAACAGGAAACTAAAGTTTTCTAATCCTACGGCATTTATGGCTGAAAAAAAATCAGTTATAGAGGAGTCTTTCCCCGGCGATATTATTGGACTGCACGATACCGGTAATTTTAAAATTGGTGATACACTAACTGAAGGTGAATTAATAAATTACAAAGGCTTGCCCAATTTTTCTCCTGAAATGTTTCGTTATATCGAAAATGCCGATCCAATGAAGTCAAAACAATTGGCAAAAGGTGTCGATCAATTAATGGATGAAGGGGTTGCTCAGCTGTTTACTTTAGATATGAATGGCCGAAAAGTTATTGGTTGTGTTGGGCAGTTGCAATTTGAAGTAATTGAATACAGATTATTGCATGAATATGGAGCAAAGTGTCGCTACGAGCCTATTTCGATGCATAAAGCATGCTGGGTACGATCAAATGATGCTAAAGAGTGGGAAGATTTTAAAAGGCGTAAATTTAAATCTATTGCAAAAGATAAACACGGAAGATATGTTTACCTTTCAGAATCTCCTTATGATTTACAAATGGCACAAAGCAAATTTAAAGGCTTAGAATTTTTCTTTACTTCGGAATTTTAGTTTCAGCAATAGTTATAATAAAGTTGACGGAAACTGCTTTCCGGTAGGTAGGCACTTCGTAGGCTTGCCTCGGGAATGCCATTGATTTAAGCTTTTTTTTGTTGGATATTGAATTAAATAAAATAGATTTAAGAACAAGGAACATTGATTAACGATTTAAGAACTTGTTAATTCTTAAATCAAAATTCATTAACTTTTCTCATGAGCGTTAGCGAATAACTACTCTCATGAGCGTTAGCGAATAATCTTTGTTCGATATTCAATGAAATCTTATATATAAAACATTAAATATTCGAAAGTAAATGGCATTACTTGCCTCGGGGAGAGTAATCTTTAAAATATTTCTTTATTTCCGTATATCGGACATATTGACGGTTAAAACCAAGTGGCTCATTTGTTGTTTTATTAAAACATAATGAATGAGAAAAGAAAAATATTTCATGCAATTTTATTTCCGCTTTTGTTCCTTTTTGGCATGTGGATAAGCTTCGGCGCTTTTGCTTTTTTAAACGCCGATATGGGACTTATTGGAGTAAAACCACAAGAACTAAATGGTATTGCGGGTATTTTTTTATCGCCATTTGCTCATGGTAGTCTATCTCATATTACATCAAATAGCATTTCGTTTATAGCTTTAGGAACCGCACTTTTTTATTTTTATCGATTGATAGCCTATCGGGTATTTTTAATTAATTGGCTTGTTTCTGGTGTTTTATTGTGGATAGGTGGAAGAGAATCAACGCATATTGGTGCCAGCGGACTAATTTATGGTTTAGCATTTTTTATTTTCTTTAGCGGTTTATTCCGAAAAGACAAACAATTGGGAGCCATATCAATGATTGTGGTTTTTTTATATGGAAGCATGCTTTGGGGAGTTTTGCCACAAGGCGGAAATATTAGTTGGGAAGGTCATTTATTTGGAGCCATTTCGGGATTAACTTTGGCTTGGTATTACCGTAAAAATCCAATTAATTTTATTCCTGAAGAAGATGGTTCATCAGTTTCTGTTACTTGGGGTAGGGGAAGCGAATTTGAATATCACTATATTGAAGATGAGCAGGATGAAGATTCGGAAATGAATCCATAAAAAAAGCTTCGATGAGAATTCAACGAAGCTTTCGAAATATATATTCAGTGTTTTATTTTTTTCTCATGTAAATTTCAATAGGTACTCCTGTGAAATTATAATGCTCTCTTAGTTTATTTTCTAAATACCTTTTATAGGGTTCTTTCACATATTGCGGATGATTACAATAGAAAGCAAACTGTGGAGTATGTGTTGGCAATTGGGTTACATACTTAATTCTTACGAATTTTCCTTTTAATGATGGGGGAGAAAAAGCTTCAATTTTTTCAAGCATGTATTCGTTAAGTTTTGAAGTTGGAATACGTTGTTTTCTATTTTCAAAAACTTCCATAGCTTTTTCTACGGCTTTGTAAATACGTTGTTTGGTTAAAGCTGAAATAAAAAGAATTGGAACATCGTTAAATGGGGCTATTTTCTCTCGAATCATAGCTTCGTATTCTTTAACAGAATGCGTGTCTTTTTCAACTAAATCCCATTTGTTAATCAAAATAACAACTCCTTTTCTGTTTTTTTCAGCCAAATGAATTACATTTAAATCCTGACCTTCTATACCCCTTGTTGCATCTATCATGACCATGCAAACATCAGATTCTTCAATGGAGCGAATGGCTCTCATTACAGAATAGAATTCTAAATCTTCGCTTACTTTGCTTTTCTTTCTAAGTCCCGCAGTATCAATTATCGTGAATTCGTAACCAAACTTGTTGTAATGTGTATTTATTGAATCGCGCGTAGTTCCTGCAATATCAGTAACAATGTTTCTTTGTTCGTCAAGTAAAGCATTAATTAATGACGATTTGCCAGCATTTGGTCTTCCTACTACTGCAATTTTTGGTAGCTCAATTTCTTCAACGTTCGGTATGCTTTTGTCGAATTTATCCACAATGGTATCGAGCAATTCACCGGTGCCAGAACCATTAATTGATGATATTTGATGCACTTCACCTAGTCCTAGCGCATAAAATACGCCGGCCATATATCCTCTTTCTGCATTGTCAACTTTGTTAACGGCGAGTACTACTTTTTTCTTCGATTTTCTTAATAGTTCTGCCACGCCATCATCCAAATCGGTAACGCCACTCATAACATCGGTTACAAATAATATTACATCAGCTTCTTCAATGGCTACAATTACCTGTTTGCGAATTTCTTCTTCAAAAATATCATCAGAATTTCTCACATAACCCCCCGTATCTACAACGGAAAACTCAATCCCATTCCAATCTGATTTTCCATAATGTCGGTCTCTTGTAACACCGGGTGTTTCTTCAACAATAGCTTTTCTTTGTTCAATAAGCCTGTTAAATAAAGTCGATTTCCCTACATTTGGGCGCCCAACAATTGCTAAAATATTTGCCATAATTCTATTTGGTTGAAAACAAATTAATTAAAATCTGCATTCGTAAATTTGTTATTGTTCGTATCCAAAAAACTTAAGGTTTTGGTCCTTCTCTCTCCAATCTTTAAGCACTTTTACATGGGTATCCATATAAACTTTCTTTTCAAAGAATGCTTCAATGTCTATTCTTGCTTCAGTCCCTACTTTTTTAAGCATTTTGCCTTTATGTCCTATAATAATTCCTTTTTGAGAATCTCTGGCCACATAAATAAGTGCTCTAATTCTAATAATATCCTCTTCTTCAATAAATTCTTCTACATTCACTTCGCATGAATAAGGAATTTCTTTTTGATAGTTTAGAAATATTTTTTCACGAATGATTTCCTGCACAAAAAAGCGTTCTGTTTTATCTGTCAGCTCATCTTTTGGAAAGTAGGCTGGACTTTCGGGTAAAAGTTCTAAAATGCGCTTAAAAACAGATTCTATGTTAAAATTCTCAATGGCTGATACGGGAAAAATTTCAGCTTTAGGAACTCTTTTTTTCCACGCTTCAACTATTTGTTCCAGCTTAGTCTGATCACTTAGATCAATTTTGTTAATTAGTAAAATAACTGGAATGCTTGTTTTTTCAATTCGTTGAATGTATTCAATGTTTTTTTCAGGTGTCTCCACAACATCTGTAACATAGAGAAGAATATCGGCATCAGACATGGCAGTATCAACAAATTTCATCATTGATTTTTGCAATTTGTAATTGGGTTTTAAAATTCCTGGAGTGTCAGAATAAACCATCTGAAATTCTTCACCATTTACAATCCCCAAAATTCTATGCCTTGTGGTTTGGGCTTTACTTGTTATTATTGATACTTTTTCGCCAACAAATTGGTTCATTAATGTTGATTTTCCAACATTCGGATTTCCAATAATATTCACAAAACCTGCCTTATGTGCCATTGTCTAAATTTTTTGCAAAGATACTCTTACAACCTATACCAGCAAAATATTTATGGTTTATATCTTAATAATTATGCAATTAGAGTATTTATTATTCGTTTTTTGGGAAAGGATATTTTCAAAATAATTACTATCTTAAATTTATTATGACGCAAAATTCATTGTCACTAAAAAATAAATTTTTATTATTCCTTAATAGGAGTTTATAATGTATCTATTAAATATATTTTTGTCGTTACTATAATATTGACATTGTTAAGCCTGTTTTTGAAAATAGATGAGAAAAGTTTTTTAAATAAATTCTTTTTGAATCCATTGATTCAAGCACGGGGTTAAAAATTAAAAGATATCTAACACTAAACCTTAAATATTAAAAACCATGGATTTTAAAGCTCAGGATTATTCCGAACCAAAACTTAAAGGACCTTACCGTTGGTTTTGTTGGTGCTCTGGCGCACGATTGTATTTGTTGAAAAAATGCCCCACCGATTATAATGTGTTTTTTGGAATAGGGATTATTGTATTTCTTACGGGTGTAATGGCAACAATGTCGGGTAGTTATGCATTCTACACCATTTTTGAAAATCAATATTTAGCTATTGCCTTTGGATTGTTTTGGGGGGTGCTAATTTTCTTTTTTGATTGGTATTTGGTAGCCAGTTTGAGAAAAGAAAATAGGGTAATAAATGAAATTTTAACAGCAAGCCCAAGAATTATTTTAGCGCTTTTTTTAGCAGTGGTTATTTCTCGTCCATTGGAACTAAAGCTTTTTGAGTCTGAAATAAATGGACAAATGGAACAAATGAATCAAGAAAAATACAATGATTATAAGCAAATTGTTTCTACTAGCTTCGATGAAATTGGAGTATTTCAAAAAGAGAATAAAAAATACCAAAATATTATTGATGATTTGTTGAAACAACGAAACGATTTATTTCAACTGATTGTTGAAGAAGCTGAAGGAAGAAGTCCCACAGCTATTTTGGGAAAAGGGCCGGTTTATAAAGAAAAGAAAGCAGAATTTGAAAGAGTAAATGGCATTTATAATGAAGAAAAAGCAAGACTGTATCCTCTTATTGGATTAAATAACGAGAAAATTGCAGCCTTATCTGAAAAAAAGAATAGTCAGTTATCTAAAGGAGATGCTACCATGAAAAAAGCTACAGGCTTTTTGGCAAGGTTAGATGCTTATAATCAATTAGGGAAGGATAACAAAGGGATTCAATACACAGGATGGTTTATTTTGTTTATGTTTATTTGTATTGAAACTGGACCCATGTATGTGAAACTAATTTCACGACGAGGAGCCTATGATGAATTATTAGCACTTGAAGAAGCTAAGTTAATGGCAAAATCAAAACAAGAAATTATTCAGATTAATGAAAAAACTACAAGGGTTGTTGAAATAGAAAAGTTAAAATCTAAAGCGCGTTTCGAAGAAGAAGTTGGAAATAGTAAAGATTTTGCAAAGCAAATAATGGAGGCTCAAGCTGAGATTGGGAAAGAACGTATTAAGAAATGGAAAGAGCGTGAGCTGAAAAAAATAGATGAAAGCCTGGATGATTATAAACCAACTATTGATGAACTAATTGATGAGGCTAGAATATCGATGAAACCCAACTAATTAATGTTGGGTTTCTCTGGCAATGCTTTTGTATTTAAATGGGAAGTCAACAACCTCAGATAGTTCTTCGCCAACTTCTTTCATATCTTCATCATTTTCATCATAATACCAATCAATCTGCATGCTTAAGCCTTCGGTATGAATATTATTAATGAGTATTAATACATCTAATATAAATTTGGCCGATGATGAGTTGAAATAATCAAATTTAAAATTGAACACAATAGGATTGTCTTTGTGTTTTTCTTTATGTTCTTCGGTAATGCTGCCTCTAAACTCCTCAAACCATCTAATAATTGGCACATAAAATTCCCGAACATCCTCAGGTCTTGAGCAACCCTTAAGTTCAAACTCAAGTTTAGAATAGTCGAATATTACTTTTGGGGTAGCAGTTGTTTCTTTAATTACTAATGGAGTCATTTTAAATAGTTTTGTTCAGATATTTTGATATTTTTATTTCAAAATTGAAAAATATACAATCTTCTTCGGTTTTACCAATTTTATAATTAATTTTTTGTCTGGAATTTCGTGCAATTTCAATAATTCCTAATCCAGCTCCTCCTTTATCAGAAATCCTAGCCTTTGAAATAGATTTTTTATATAATTTATTTAAACCATTTTGATCAAGTGTGTTCACAAATTCAATTTTACTTTTCAAATTGTTCAGCTTAGCTTTTTTAATGTAATTGCCAACAATAATATTAAATGTGTTATCACCTTCAATAAGAGAAAGTTCAACCAAATTGTGAGTAAGTGTGGGCTTTATTTTACTATTATGTCTATAAGTGTTTTCTAAGCATTCAACCAAAATAGAATAAAGTCGTTTTTTAATTACCAAATCAACAGGCAAAGGTTTGATGACCTTTTTATACTGGCTCAAAATTTCATCAATAGTATCGAATGATAAATTACCTTTATATGTTAATAATAATTCTGACTTTATTTGGGTCATTATATCGGATTATTTCAAAATACAATCTACTAAACATATTTAAATTACAAAAATTTTTTAATCAACATATAATGCCTTTTGATTAAAACTTTTGTATCGCCTATTATATCTACAAAAATAACTCTTTTTGGCTCTTTAATATTAATTATTTTAGAATAAAACAGCTATGAAAAACTGCCTCTTTTTAGCATAACAACTTCTTTTTCAGATAAAAATCGCCATTTTCCTCTTGGAAGGTTTTTTTTAGTTAAGCCAGCAAAATATACTCTATCTAATTTTTTTACTCTGTAGCCAAGGTGTTCAAACATTCTGCGAACAACTCTATTTTTTCCAGAGTGTATTTCAACACCAATTTCTTTTTTATCTTCGGGGTTACAGTAATCAATTGCATCGGCTTTAATTGCACCATCGTCTAATGTTATGCCATCAAATAACTTTTGTAAGTCTTCCTTTGTAGCTGGTTTGTCTAAAGTTGCTTGGTAAATTTTCTTTTTATTGTTGCGCGGATGTGCTAAAAATTCTGTCAATTCACCATCGTTGGTTAGTAATAATAAACCAGTTGTGGCTTTGTCAAGTCGTCCTACTGGATACACGCGCTCTTTACAGCCATTTTTTATTAAATCAGTAACTATTTTTTCAGCGTGTGGATCATCAAGTGTGGTTACGTAATCTTTTGGTTTATTTAGTAATATGTAGGTTTTTTTTTCGGGTACTAGAGTTTGATCATTGAACTTTACTACATCGCCATATTTTACTTTTGTGCCTAGTTCAGTTATTACCTTATTGTTTATCGATACAATGCCAGATTCAATGTATTTGTCAGCCTCTCGTCTGCTGCATATTCCAGCATTGGCTAAATATCTATTTAATCTTACACCTTCTGTTGCTTTGATTGCTTGAGATTTTCCGGCTGTTTGTTTGTTTTGTTGTGTTTTTACAACTGGTTTTTGTTCAAATTTGCCCGATCTTTCAGGTTTTGATCCATATTTTTTTGTTGGTCTTTTCTTATTTGTTTTTTGATCGCTCATTTGATTGATTATGAATTCATTAAATCTAATACCTGCAGAAATCCTCACGACTATGCAGAATTTTAGATTTGCAAAAATACCATTAAATTGTAGTATTTCATAACTCTTTAGATAATACTTTATTATCAAGGATAATTCTATTTCTATGAAATAATTATCTTTGCAGCTTAAAATGTAAAAATAATGACATTAATAAAATCAATTTCAGGAATACGAGGGACAATTGGAGGAAAATCTGGAGAAGGATTAAGTCCTATCGATGTTGTTAAATATACTGCTGCTTATGGGCAATGGGTAAAGGAAAACACAACACATAATAATAAATTAAAAGTGGTTGTTGGGCGTGATGCCAGAATTTCAGGAGAAATGGTTTCTGGTTTGGTAATAAATACTTTAATTGGACTGGGTATTAATGTAGTTGATTTGGGATTAGCTAGTACCCCAACTACCGAAATGGCTGTTACTGATTATAAAGCCGACGGTGGATTAATATTGACAGCGAGTCATAACCCTAAACAATGGAATGCGTTAAAACTTTTAAATGACAAAGGCGAATTTTTGAATGCTGCCGAAGGAGAAAAAGTATTAGAATACGCAGAAAATGATGCGTTTTTGTTTGCACAAGTTGATGATTTAGGAAAAGTGGAGGTTGATAATGACTACGACAAAAAACACATTGAGCATATATTAAAGCTAGAATTAGTTGATGTTGAGGCCATAAAAAATGCAAATTTTAAAGTGGCTTTTGATGGTATTAATTCCGTTGGTGGCATAGTAATTCCCAAACTATTAAAAGCATTGGGTGTAAGCAATGTTATAGGTATTAATACTGAAGCTAATGGATGTTTTGCTCATTCACCAGAACCATTGCCCGAAAATTTAACTCAAATTTCGCAAGCTATAAAAGATCAAAAAGCCGATGTTGGATTTGTAGTTGATCCGGATGTAGATCGTTTGGCAATTATTAATGAAGATGGATCGATGTTTGGCGAAGAATATACTTTGGTAGCAATTTCAGATTATATATTAGCAAATTTTAAAGGAAACACGGTTTCAAATTTGTCATCGACAAGAGCTTTACGTGATGTGACTGAAAAACACGGAGGCGAATATACCGCAGCTGCAGTTGGCGAAGTAAATGTTGTTGCTCAAATGCGACAGGTAAATGCAATAATTGGTGGCGAAGGAAATGGTGGAGTTATTTATCCTACTTTGCACGCCGGTAGAGATGCATTGCTTGGAATTGCTTTGTTTTTAACTTTTTTGGCTAAAAAGAAAATGACCTGTAAGGAATTACGAGCTACTTATCCGGAATATTACATTTCAAAAAATAAAATTGAATTAACAGCAGATATTGATGTAGATAACATTTTGCTGAAAATGAAAGAGAAATATTCTCATGAAAATGTGAATGATATTGATGGGGTAAAAATTGATTTTGCCGAAGAATGGGTTCATTTGCGTAAGTCGAATACCGAAGCTATCATCCGAATTTATTCAGAAAGTAAATCGGAGAAAAATGCACAGCAATTAGCGGAAAAGATTATTGCAGAAATAAAAGAAATAGTTGCAAATTAATGGGAAGAGTAGTTGCTATTGATTACGGGCGAAAGCGTGCTGGTATTGCAGTTACCGATCCGATGCAGATAATTGCCAATGGGCTAACAACAGTTCAGGCGGTTAAAACCATTGAATTTTTAGATGATTATTGCAAAAAGGAAATAGTTGAAGCTTTTGTAGTGGGTTATGCCCGGCAAATGGATCATAGCGATTCGGAATCGATGATCTATATAAAACCCTTTGTAAAAAAACTTACAAAACACTTTCCCACAATACCTGTTCATATGATTGATGAACGATTTACATCAAAAATTGCACATCAAACAATGATTGATGGAGGTTTAAAGAAAAAACAAAGACAAAATAAAGCATTGGTTGACACCATTAGTGCTACGTTAATTTTACAGTCGTATTTAGAGCAAAAAAATACAGGATACGGAGCATTTAAATAAAGGAGAATAATTTATGATTTTACCGATTACAGTTTACGGAAACACCATTTTAAGAAAAGTTGGCAAAGAGATTGATGAGAATTACGTGGGATTGAAAGAATTAATTGACAATATGTTTGAAACAATGTACAAAGCCGAAGGGGTTGGCTTAGCTGCTCCACAGGTTAATAAAAGCATTCGTTTAATTGTAATTGATGCTACACCCTTCGCTGAAGATGACCCCTCGTTAAAAGACTTTAAAAAGGCCATACTAAATCCGGAAATATTAGAATTGACAGGCGAAGAGGAACTATTTAATGAAGGTTGTTTAAGTTTACCCGGAATTAGAGAAGATGTTCAGCGCCCAACAAAAGTTAAAATTCGGTATCAGGATGAAAATTTTAACACTTATGAAGAGGTGTGGGAAGGGCTAAAAGCTAGAGTTATTCAGCACGAATACGATCATTTGGAAGGAACATTATTTGTTGATAGAATATCGGCCATAAAAAGACGTTTAATACATGGCAAACTTAGTGCTATTGCAAAAGGGAAACATATTCCTAATTATAGAATTATTCAAAATAAATAAATGCATTTTAAAATAAAAAATATGAAAAATATATTGTTTTTGACCTTGCTTGTAAGCATGCTTGTAGTTAGTTCATGTAAGCAAGACCCTAGAGCCATAAAAGTTAAGGAAATAACGGAATTTGAAAAGCAGTTGTACGAAGCAAAAACATTGGATAGAAAAAAGGGTATGGATATGATTGATATCTATTCTGATTTTTCAAAAGAATACCCGAAAGATTCATTGTCGGCAAAATATTTATTTAAAGCTGCTGAAGTTGCTATGAATTTGCAATTAGGTTCGCAATCAATTTATTTCTATGATAAAGTGATGGCAAGTTATCCCGATTTTTATAAAGTACCAGAATGTTTGTTTTTAAAGGCTTTTATTTTTGAAAATCAGTTGGAAAATCTTGAAAAGGCCGAAACCTATTATAAACAGTTTATAAAGGAATATCCAAATCATGCTCTTGCTAAGGATGCAGAAGCATCTTTAAATTATCTGGGGAAAAGTCCTGAAGAATTGGTAAAAATGTTTCAAGAAATGAATAAAGAGGAGTAAGTTGATATTCCGATGATACCCTGCCAGTTATTCCGATGAAACCCTGCCAGTTTTTTTTATTGATTTCTGCAACA
>JAEINW010000043.1 GCA_016342715.1 Salinivirgaceae bacterium
AAAGGCCAAAGCTATGCATTTCCTGCTATATTTAGCAGAGTGGAATCAAATAAAACTTGCTTACCGAATTAATGCCAAATGTTAACAGATAATACACATGTACAAAAAATTGCTATTTTAGGTGATAGCGCAACACAGTATATTAATAAATTCATTTTAAAGAATAGTAAAAATAAAAAATTTGAAATTCTTGATTTTGATATTGATCAAATTGAAAATCAGATATATAATTCTAATTCTGAATTGTATGAATATAAACCTGATTTTATAATTATTTTTCAAAGCACCCAAAAATTACAGTTAGAATTCTCTAAACTATCAAATCATTCAAAACAACAATTTGCTTCAGAAAATGCGGGCTTAATTAATCAGCTTTATCATGAAATTCAAAGCAGAGTATCATGTAAGGTTTTGTGGAATAATTTTTATGAAATAAATGATGGTATTTATGGGAACTATGCAAATAATGTAACTTGTTCATTTTTAAGTCAGTTGCGAAAATTAAATGTTCAAATTTCAGAATTGGCAATAAAACATGGCAATCTTTTTATATATGATTTATCTTTATTACAGACCCAAATTGGGGCAAATACATTTTTAGATAATAGAATGTATGTGTTAGCAGGTATGGCAATTAGTATTGCAGGTATGGAAAATATGAGTAATGAGTTGCTGAGTATTATTTCTGCTATAAATGGATCCATAAAAAAATGTTTAATTCTTGATCTTGATAACACCCTTTGGGGTGGTATAATTGGTGATGATGGTATTGAAAATATTCAAATAGGAAACTTGGGAGTAGGCAAAGCATTTACACAAATACAACATTGGGCAAAAGAATTGAAAAATCGGGGTATTATTTTGGCAATATGCAGCAAAAATAATGAAAAAATTGCTTTGGAGCCTTTTAAAAAACATCCTGATATGGTTTTAAAATTAACCGATATCGCAATTTTTGTTGCAAATTGGAATAATAAAGTTGACAATATCAGGCATATTCAAGAAGTTTTAAATGTTGGGTTTGACAGTATGGTGTTTATTGATGATAATCTTTTTGAGAGAAATATGGTTCGCGAAAGCATTTCTGATATTTGTGTACCAGAACTACCCGATGATCCATCAGAATACTTACCATTTTTGCAAAGCCAAAATCTTTTTGAAACAGCCTCAATTTCAATGGCCGATAGTGATCGTACCGAACAATATCAGGCCGAATCAAAAAGAGTTGAAATAAAAAAATCGTTTAAAAATGAGGGAGAGTATCTTGAAAGTTTGCAGATGAAAGCTATTGTTGAAGCAGCAAATAAATTTACTATTCCGCGAATAGCGCAGCTTACCCAGCGGTCGAATCAATTTAATTTACGAACTCAACGCTATACAAATGACAATATTGAAAGTTTCATGGAATCTGGAAATCATGAAGTATTAACATTTTCACTTGCTGATAAATTTAGTGACTATGGCTTAGTATCTGTAATTATTCTTGAAAAAAAGGAAAAACAATTGTTTATTGACACATGGATAATGAGCTGCCGAGTTTTAAAAAGAGGCCTTGAAAAATTTATTTTAAACAAATTGGTTACTTTTGCCTATCAAAATAATTTCACACACATATTAGGAGAATTTATTCCCACAAAAAAGAATTTGTTGGTTGAACATCATTATCGGGAATTGGGATTTAAAAAATCGGAGGGTTTGTGGAAACTAGGTATTGAGGAATACTCGCAAAAAAAAGTATTTATTACATAAAATGGACGAAACGATTAGCTTAAAAATAATTGTTGAAAAAATTGAAGTTCAAAATCCACTTCATGCAAAAAAACTGAAAGAAAATATCCGAACCCTTGATTCGAATTATCAACATTGGGCCAAATCTTTTTTACAAAAAACAGAAAAGTTTTTAAAAAAAACAAATGTTAGTCTTGACGATTGCATTACCTTCTATTTAAAGAAAGTAAATGACAGTATTTTTGAGATGGTAAATTTTTTTCAAACAGGAAAATACCGATACAATTCCTTTGATGAAGTTAACAAAAGAGTATATTCTGATCCTGATGTGATGCGTTACAACATGCTTAGTTTGTTGTTGTCGCAAGTACTATGGAAACAACATTATATAATTTTTGACTTTTTTAAAAAGCATATATCTGAATATGTTGAATCTAAAAGTTATCTTGAAATTGGCGGCGGGCATGGTTTATTTATTAACGAAGCTGCAAAATTGTTTAATACTTCGTGCAATTTTGAATTGTTAGACATAAGTGAAACTTCAATTGAAATTGCCAAGTCTTTCATTGATAAAAAAAATATTACCTATTATCATATGGACATCTTCGAGTTTTCATCAAAAAGATTGTTCGATTTTATATCAATGGGTGAAGTATTGGAACATGTTGAAAAGCCTAAAGACTTATTAAAAAAAGTAAAGAGTTTGTTAAAACCAGAGGGTGTATTTTTTATCACGGTGCCGACAAATGCTCCGGATATTGACCACATATACCTATTTAATAATTCAGAAGAAATAAGAACCCTTTTAAAGGAGAGTGGTTTTAAAATTGACTACGAAATAGAGGTTTCTACCGAAAAAATATCAGTTGATGATGCTCACAAAAGGAAAATTTGCGTTATTTATGCAGCATTTTTGTCATTTTAAATAAAATAATAATGAATATACAAGAAATTATAAGCCAACTTACTCCTATTTTTACTGAAGTTTTAGATGTTGAAAACCTAACTCTTACACCACAAATTCAAGCTGATGATATTGAAGAATGGGATTCCCTTTCTCATATTCAACTTATTGTGGCAATTGAAAAACACTTTAATTTAAAGTTTACTAGTCTTGAAATACAGGGATGGAAAAATGTACAAGATATTTGTAGCACTATTTTAAATAAGGAATAAATAAAAAATGAAGGTTCATCACTATGGTTTTTTAGCCAAATCTATTGAAAAGTCTTTAAGTGATTTTGAAAAATTGGGTTATAAAAAATTTGGCAATCTTATACAAGACAATGAACGTGGAATTAATATCCAATTTATTGAATCGTATAGTGGCGACCTTATTGAACTCATTACTCCATTTCATGCTAATTCCGTAGTATCAAACTTGATGAAAAAATTTAAAAATCAGGTGTACCATATTTGTTATCAGGTTGATGATTTACTGGCTACGATTGAAGAATTGAAGGAGAATGAATATTTACTTATTGATCCTCCAAAATTTGCTCCCGCATTAAATTGTGAGGTAGCATTTTTATTTGCTCAAAACACAGGGATAATTGAATTAATGAACGGTAAATAATATTACAATGGTTTTTAATTCATCTGCTTTTGCTGTTTTTATTATTACTGTATTTGCAATTTATTGGACCATTCTTAAAAACCACATTAAACTACAAAATACCTTTTTATTAATAGCAAGCTATGTTTTTTATGGCTGGTGGGATTGGCGATTTTTATCACTAATTTTTATTAGTTCGTTGTCGGATTTTATAATTGGATTAAAATTAGGGACAACTGATAATCTGAAGAAAGCAAAAGTTTTGGTAACGCTTAGTGTGGCAATTAATTTAGGTATTCTGGGCTTTTTTAAGTATTATAATTTCTTTGTTGATAATTTCATATCCTTAGTTGCAAATTTTGGATATACAATAAATGCTGGAACATTAAATATTATCCTACCAGTAGGAATCAGCTTTTATACCTTCCAAACCATGAGTTATACTCTTGATATTTACAGAAAACAATTAAAGCCGTCAAGTGACATTATTGGTTTTTTTGCATTTGTAAGTTTTTTCCCGCAATTAGTTGCAGGACCTATTGAGAGGGCTTCAAATTTATTACATCAGTTTAACACAAAAAGAGAATTTTCATATGAGAAATCGGCAATTGCCATGCGCCAAATACTTTGGGGCTTGTTTCAAAAAGCTGCTTTAGCTGATAATTGTGGAGTAATTGTAAATTATATATTTGATGATTATTATAACCAATCAGGAATTATATTAGTGTTGGGGGCTTTTTTGTTTGCATTACAGATATATGGAGATTTTGCTGGGTATTCGAACATAGCTATAGGTGTTGCACAATTGTTGGGCTTTCAGTTAATGCAAAACTTTCAATCACCGTATTTTTCTCAAAACATTACCGAAATTTGGCGCCGATGGCATATTTCCTTATCCACATGGCTTCGCGATTATCTTTACACACCAATTGCCATAAAAACAAGAAATTGGGGAAAATGGGGAATTGTGTTTTCAACTACTACAACTTTTGTAATTTGTGGTCTATGGCATGGTGCTTCATGGAAATTTGTAGCATTTGGAATCCTACACGGAATTGCATTAAGCTACGAAGTGCTGACCAAAAAAATTAGAAAGGGTTGGAAAAAGAAAATATCAGAACATATTTACAAACCCCTGAGTATTATTTTGACATTTACATTTTGGACATTTACATTAATCTTTTTTAGAGCCGATGGTGCAAAAGATGCTTTGTTTTTTATTAAAACAATGTTTACAAACCCTTTCTTGATGAAGGGAACGAACATGCCCTTTGAAAAAGTTTTTGTGACTGTTGAGGCAATTGTAATTCTTTTTGTAATACTTGAGATAATTGGCAGAAAAAATAAATTTGCCCTTGAAACATTGGGAAACAATTGTAATAGATTTGTTAGATATTTGTTTTATTCATTTTTAGTTTTTGTTATTTTTATGTTTTTTCAAACCAATGGAAATCCATTTATATATTTTCAGTTTTAATGAAACAGTTTATTAGGAACTTAATTATCTTTATTGTTATTGGAGTTGTTTCAATTATTATATTTACCATTATTTATGTGGAGAATAAGTCATTAGAATTTGTTGATAATTTTCATTATGAAAAAGACTCACCAAGCTTTTTGTATAATAGAATTAGGGAAGCAGATACTACAAAAAATGTGGATGTTGCTTTTTTTGGAACTTCACAAACCTATCGGGGAATTGATCCTAGGATTTTTGCTGAAAAGGGAATTAGAATTTTCAATTTGGGATCCAGTAACCAAACACCAATTCAAACAGAAACTTTAGTTAATAGATATATAGCTCAATTGAATCCAAAAATAGTGATATTCGAAATAAATCCTGAAAGTTTATCCATGGATGGTATAGAGTCGGCAATCGATTTTAATAATCATGCCAAAATTGATAAACACATTATTAAAATGACTTTAAGGTTAAACTCAATTAAAACATGGTTTAGCTTAATTTATACCTGTTATCGTCAATTATTAAATCTAGATGCATCATATAAACATCCAAATAAAATTCATAACGACACCTATATAATAGGAGGTTTTGTTGAAAAAAAATATCATCCCTTTTATGGGCAAACATTTGATAATATTGTGAATCCACAATATTATCAAATGTTTGCATTAAAAAGAACATTAAAGGTTTTAAAAAGAACTAATGCAGAAATAATTTTAGTTCAAATGCCACTTGAAAAAGCAACGTATTCAAAATTAGGAGAGAAGCAAAAGTTTTATCAACATTTGTCGTCATTTGGTTTAACGTATTACAATTACAATTCATTTTTCTCGTTAAATAAAAAATACTTTCTTGATAATTTTCACTTAAATCAAATGGGTGTTGACACCTTTAATCGCGATTTAATTAAGCGCTTAAATTTAGTTCAGAAAATCAAATCTAATGAGTAAATTCTTTATATAATTTATATTAAAAGAGTGAGTTTTATTAAAAAACATATTACCAATTTTTCGGCATTACAATTTATTCAATTGTTACGATTCGCCACTCTATTCTGCATTGGCATTGTATTCTCACGGTTTTATTCAAAAGCAGATATTGGATCATATGAAACACTTTTATTTGTAGCAAGCGCAGTTAGCTTTTTTTGGCTGCGCGGAATTCTACAATCATTACTTTCTATAATAAAAACAGATAATAAAAAAAATAGTGATTATTATAATGTTTTTGTTGTAATGACAGCATTTAGTTTAATAACAATCGTTTTTTTAATAATATTTAAGAATTCTATTGTTAAAGAATTAAATAATGTAAGTTCTTTAACTTATTTTTATTTATTACTAATCTATTTATTTTTAAGTACTCCAGCATATTTAATCGAATATTTTTATTTGGGCTTAAACAAACCTAAAAAGATATTATGGTACGGAATTATTTCATATGGTCTACAATTTATTTGCTTATCACTTCCACCAATTTTTAATTATCCATTACTATATTCAATAATTGCCTTAATTGCAATAAGTGGGTTTCGTTATTTGTGGGTTCTTTCTCTAGTTTATAAATATTCAGAATTAAAACTTAACTTAAAATTTGTGCTCAAGCATTTGAAACTAGCATATCCACTTATTGCAAGTTCCCTATTGAGCGGATCGTCACAATATATTGATGGGATTATTGTTACTAAAATGTTTGATACTTCAACATTTGCAATTTTCAGATATGGAGCTCGTGAATTACCGTTGGTTTTTATAATGACAAACGCTTTAAGTAACTCATTAATTTCAGATTTCTCAAATTATGAAATTAGTGTAGCCCTAAAAAAGCTCAAGAAAAGCGCATCCATATTAATGCACTTTTTGTTTCCAGTTACCATTGTATTGTTGATTTTGAGTAATTATTTATTTCCTATTATGTTTACACAAGAATTTTCAATGAGTGCAAAAATATTTAATGTCTATATGCTTTTGATAATATCTAGGCTTTTATTTCCACAAACTATATTAATAGGGAAGCAGTACACTGGCGTAATTATGAAAATTTCATTTGTTGAATTAATTGTCAATGTATCATTAAGTATTATTTTTGTTCATTGGATAGGAATAATCGGGATTGCATTGGCTACTTTAATTGCAAATTTTTTAGATAAGGTGTTATTAATAGGTGTTGTTTATAGGAAATATCAAATCAAAATTAGTCAGTATTTATCGGTTAAGTGGTATGTAATTTATAGCCTGTTACTTATAGTTGTATACTATTTAGTCGATTTCGTAATTTTCACCTAGAGCCCTCGCTATCAACTTCGTTTTTCAATTTCCAAATTATTTTCTCACTGTCAATATTTTTCCTAATTTTGCGCCCTCTTATAATTAGGATGTGAGATTTAAGATTCAAGTATCAAGACTTACAAAATAGGCTTAATACTTTTTCTTGATACTCGACACTAAAATACTTGATGCTAAAATCTTAAAGAAATGGAATATAATTTTAACGATATAGAAAAAAAGTGGCAAGACAAGTGGCGTAAAAATCAAACTTATAAAGTTGATGTTGATGCTTCAAAACCCAAGTTTTATGTGTTAGATATGTTTCCATATCCTTCGGGAGCAGGCTTGCATGTTGGGCATCCTCTGGGTTATATTGCCTCCGATATTTACAGTCGCTTTAAACGATTAAACGGATTCAATGTGTTGCACCCCATGGGTTACGATGCCTACGGATTGCCAGCTGAACAATATGCCATACAAACCGGTCAACATCCCGCAAAAACTACTGAAATTAATATAAAAAGATATCGTGAGCAATTAGATAAAATTGGATTTTCTTACGATTGGGATCGCGAAGTTCGTACCTGTGATCCCGATTATTACCATTGGACACAATGGGCTTTTACCCAAATGTTCAAGCATTATTTTAATACTAAAACTCAAAAATCGGAATCAATAGTGAGCTTAATTGCTTTGTTTGAGACAGAAGGGAATGTTAATGTAGAAGCAGCAACATCGCAGGAAGAAGTTTTTTCAGCAGAAGAATGGAAAGGTTTTGACAATATTAAGCAGCAAGAAATTTTGTTGAATTACCGAATTGCCTTTTTAGCGGAAACTCAAGTAAATTGGTGTACCGAATTGGGAACGGTTTTGGCAAACGACGAGGTAAAAGACGGCGTTTCGGTTCGTGGTGGATTTCAGGTTACACAAAAGAAAATGAAACAATGGAGCTTGCGTGTTTCAGCTTATGCCCAGCGTTTATTGGATGGATTAGATACCCTTGACTGGACCGATTCATTAAAAGAAGTGCAACGTAATTGGATTGGTAGGAGCGAGGGAGCTTCTGTTAATTTCAAAATTAAAGAACATGCGGATATTATTGAAGTATTTACTACCCGTCCTGATACCTTGTATGGCGCAACATTTATGGTGTTGGCTCCAGAGCATGAATTGCTTTCTCAAATTACAAGCAACGATTGTAAAGAGAAAATTGAAAATTATCTTGAATCAGTTAAAGGACGTACAGAACGTGAACGTATTGCTGATGTAAATAAAATTACCGGAGAATTTACAGGTGCTTACGGAATCAATCCATTAACTGGAGAATATCTTCCTATTTGGATTGCTGATTACGTTCTTTCCGGCTATGGAACAGGTGCAATTATGGCGGTTCCTGGTCATGATAGCCGCGACTTTGCTTTTGCAAGACATTTTAATTTGCCAATTATTCAGGTGGTTGCAAAAGAGGGTGATGTCCCTACCGATCCTGCAACTTGGGACGATTCATACGATGCCAAAGAAGGTAAAATGATTAACTCTGGAATCATTGATGGATTGGATGTTAAAGAGGCTATTACAAAAATTATCAAACATATTGAAGACGAAAAATTTGGCTACGGGAAAGTAAATTTTCGCTTGCGCGATGCAATTTTCAGCCGTCAGCGTTATTGGGGTGAACCCTTTCCAGTGTATTATAAAGATGGTCTTCCACAAGTTTTGGATGACGACAAGCTTCCTTTGGAATTGCCAGAAGTTGATAAATACTTGCCAACCGAAGATGGTCAACCACCATTAGGAAGAGCCAATGGATGGGAAACTGAAAACGGAGAACCTTTTGAATTAAATACCATGCCAGGTTTTGCTGGATCGTCGGCGTATTATTTGCGCTATATGGATCCGAAAAATAGTAAAGGCTTGGTAAGCAAAGAGGCAAATGAATATTGGCAAGATGTTGATTTGTATATTGGTGGAACCGAGCACGCAACAGGTCACTTGGTTTACAGTCGGTTTTGGAACAAATTTTTATTTGACTTGGGTTATGTTTGCAAAGAAGAACCTTTCAAAAAACTGATAAATCAAGGTATGATTCAGGGGCGCTCTAACTTTGTGTATAGAGTAAAAGGAAGCAATAAATATGTATCATATAATTTGCGAAAAGATTATGACGTTACTGATATTCATGTCGATGTAAATATTGTTCACCATGATGTTCTGGATATTGAAAAATTTAAAAACTGGATGCCCGAATATAAGAATGCCGAATTTATTTTAGAAGATGGCAAATATATTTGTGGATATGCTGTTGAAAAAATGTCAAAATCGATGTTCAATGTGGTAAACCCCGATGTGATTATTGAGCAATATGGAGCAGATACTTTGCGTATTTATGAAATGTTTTTAGGACCTCTTGAAATTTCAAAACCTTGGGACACCTCAGGTATCGAGGGAGTTCATCGTTTCTTAAAAAAACTTTGGCGCTTATTTTACAATGCCGATGGTAAAATTGAGTTTTCAACAGAGAAACCTACTGATGCCGAACAAAAAGTAATTCATAAAACCATAAAGAAAATTGGCGAAGACATTGAGAAATTTTCTTTCAATACTTCAGTAAGTGCATTTATGATTTGTGTGAACGAATTGTCCGATTTAAAATGTAATAAGAAAGAAGTACTAGAAAAATTAGCAATTATTTTGTCTCCATTTGCACCACACGTGGCTGAAGAATTATGGTCGGTTTTAGGAAACGAAACAACAGTTGTGGATGCTCTCTTCCCTGATTTTGACGAAAGCTACTTAGTTGAGAATACTAAAAAATATCCAATTTCATTCAACGGAAAAGTTCGTTTTACGTTAGACATGCCAACTACAGCAACAAAAGAGGAAATTGAAAAAGCCGTTATGGCACACGAAATTTCTCAAAAATGGTTAGACGGAAAAGCTCCTAAAAAGGTGATAATTGTTCCAGGAAAGATCGTAAACATTGTAGTTTAACATAACAAAGTTAACAACTTGGTCGTTTTGTTGATAATTTGACCAAGACAGCTTATTTGTTGATATTCAGCCTGTCACGCAAACGTTTGGCAGGCTCTTTTATAAGAACAAAATTTTTTTATGTGTGTTTTAATGCCTAAACTTGCACCCGTTTTGGAAAAGAGAAAAAAAATATTGAAAAACGTTAAAGTGTATTCCATAATGACTGTAGGCTTGTTTATCAATGCCTTAGGATGGACCGCTTTTCTTATACCCGGCGAAATTGTTGGCGGTGGGGTAAGTGGTGTGGCTGCACTTGTATTTTATGCAACAGGCATTCCTGTAGGATACAGCTTTCTTGCATTTAATCTTTTATTGGTAGTAGTTGCCATAAAAATGTTAGGTGCCAGTTTTGGAATAAAAACCATTTATAGTGTGGTAATGATTGCGTTTTTTCTGTCGGTTCAGCAAAAATTCATTACAGAACCTATTATTCACGAAGCATTTATGGCTACCATTTTAGGTGGTTTGCTGGCAGGAGCTGGTGTAGGAATCGTTTTTTCACAGGGTGGCAGTACCGGTGGAACCGACATCATTGCAATGATAATTAATAAATACAGGAATGTGAGTCCAGGTAAAGTGATATTATACTGTGATATCATAATTATCGGATCGTCGTATTTTTTATTCGAGAGCATGGAGAAACTGGTATATGGTTTTGTTTCCATGGGGGTAGTTTCTTACACAATCGATTTGATACTGAATGGATCGAAACAATCGGTTCAAATAATGATTGTATCCAAAGAATATGAAAAAATTGCTGAAAGTATTGCAACAAAAATGAATAGAGGAATTACCATGCTTAACGGTGAAGGCTGGTATTCTCAAAAGCCACAAAAACTTATTTTAACCATTGTACGAAAGCATGAGGCGCAACGGATTCACCGCCTAGTAAAAGAAATTGATACCGAAGCATTTATTTCGCAAGGTGCGGTAATGGGTGCTTACGGCAAAGGGTTTGATGAAATTAGAGGATAAAAACAAACCAAAATAAACACTTAAGACCTATAGTTGAACGAAAAAAACATTTATGAGAAAAGACATACTATTAAGTATTTTTTTAACACTAACAACAGTTCTACTTTTATTTACCTGTAGAAATGCTCAGGAGGTAACAGATGCTGATGAAGGACCGGTTCATGAAATTTATGAAGAAAAACCTATTCGTTTAGAATATGGAATTCCTGTTGATTCATTTAATATTGTTGAGGGCAAAGTAAAAAGGAATCAAAATTTGTCTCATATTTTAATGGGAAAGGGAATTTCAGCAAAAATTATCGATCAAATTGCAAAGCAAAAAGACCTTTTTGATGTGCGCCAGATTCGTGCAGGAAACAAATACAAATTGTTTTTATCTAATGATTCCTTAAAAACACTGGAGTATTTTATTTACGAGCATACATTAACCGATTATTTAAGCATAAAATTTCGGGATTCTTTAGAATTAATTATTGGTGAAAAACCAACATTAATTCGTAAGCAAATGGCTTCAGGTACCATACATACTAATTTATGGGATGCCATGGTCGAGAACTCAATTAACCCAATGATGTCGATTGAACTTTCTGAAATTTATGCTTGGAGTATTGACTTCTTTGGCTTACAAAAGGAAGATAAGTTTTATGTTATTTATGAAGAGCGTTTTTTAGATTCTACCTCAGCAGGTATTGAAAGAATTCATGCGGCTTTATTTAATCATCAGAATAAAGATTTTTACGCCATTTATTTTGTTCAAGACGACAAAGGAACTTATTTTGATGATGATGGCAACAGCTTACAACGCGCTTTTTTAAAAGCCCCTCTTAAGTACTCTAGAATTAGCTCAAAATTTAGTAATAGTAGATATCATCCTGTTTTAAAAATTCGTAGGCCACATCATGGGGTGGATTATGCAGCACCTTCTGGAACTCCTGTTTATAGTGTGGGTGATGGTTTTGTGCAAAAAAAAGGATATCAGAAAAAAGGAGCAGGGAACTATGTGAAAATTAAACACAACAGTGTTTATACTACGCAATATGCACATCTGAAAGGATATGCCAAAGGACTAAAAACCGGCGATCACGTTACACAAGGGCAGTTAATCGGATATGTTGGAACTACAGGATATTCTACCGGGCCACACCTTGATTTTAGATTCTTTAAAAATGGTCAGCCTGTTGATCCATTAAAAGTGGATGCACCTCCAGTTGAACCAATTAAAAAAATTAACAAAGAAGAGTATAATAAAATTAAAGAACAGTTCATTATTGAATTGGAGCAACAAAGAAAAGAGTACGAATTACAATTTGAAGATACCATTCAGGAGGCTGTCTAAAAAGATCTAAACAAAAAATTTGAAGTTTCAAATTGAAAGTAATGGAATGCGCCTGCCTACCGTAGGTAAGGATTTCGTTGAAAAGACTGATTTATACGGATTAAATAACTTATAATCAGCGTTATCATGAACGAAGTGAGTAACAACATGCTACTAATTTGAAAAACTAAATCTAACCATTTGAGCTTTTAAAACTCGATTGAAAAGCGAATGCAGCTCCCTCCTTTCTAAGGAGGGCTGGGGAGGATATTTTTTACAAAAACTAACACCAAAAACAAAACCCAACTATTTAGCTAGGCTTTGTTTTATCTTATATTCTTCTTATTTTCTTACTTACCACACAAAAGATTAGCTGAACTCGCAAGTTCGTTCGTTCGGTAGCGGAGAACAACGCCAACGGGTAGTTATTTGTTATCACCTTTCGAAATATAATTTAGAGGCTCCTAAGCTATTTATTTGTTATATTTGGGCTTGCTTACTTTTGCATCAATTGTTATAAATAGCTTTAAACCAGATTTTAATTTGAAATGAGAAAGGCCTTTTTGTTTGTTTTCGTTTTTATTTTTGCAGCTGCATTTTATCCAAATGCTTTAAAATCAATTGGGCAGCAAGAAATGGAAATGAACCACATGAACAAGCAAGGTTTTGGTGGTGGTTTTGATACTACAAGAAATGCATGGTGGTATGGTGGACAGGGAAAGGAACAATACGAAAACAGAGAATTTGAAGAGGCAATAACTAACTTAAGCTATGCAATTACAATTGATTCAAACATTTCCGATTTTTATTATTACCGTGGCAATTCTTATGCATTAAATCATCAGCCAGCAAAGGCTTTGGTTGACTTTAAAAAGGCTCTTGAATTAAACCCAGATTATCTTTCGAACTTGAATAATCTAGGTTGGGAATATCTAAAAAGAAGAGAATTTCGAGGTGCTTTTCAATATTTTTTTAATTATCTAAAATCTTTTCCTAAAGACCCAAGAAACTTCTTTCGTTTTAATTTGAATGAAGAATACATACTACTATTAAATAATCTGGGGTGGCAATCCATCAGAACAAATGATTTGCCCAAAGCCATTCGTTACTTTAAAAATTACATAAATGTAGCTCAAAACGATCCGGACGCTTATCTGGGATTGGCATTAATATATTTTGAGTATGGCGATGTTGAATTAGCCACAGAGAATTTGTATAAGGCGAAAAACTTAGAGCCAGCCCTGTATGAGGGGTTTGATGGAATTTTAGTGCTGGAGAGTTCTAACTATTCTTATTCCGGAGAGGATAAAATGCGCTTGAAAAATATGTTTGACACGATAAATGATGTGAAACGTGATTTAAAGAACATGACCACCGATAGTGCGGGAAGATTTCTTATGAGTTTTGTTTATATTGTTTTAGGGATCATTGCTTTTGTAATTTTTATACTCCGAATTAAGCGATTCGAAATTTATATATTTTATCTGGGCTTGTTAAATATCTCATTCGGATTAAAATTCATGAGTGAAAACCCACTGGTAAAACTTACCGAATTCCCTACTGCAAATTTTTGGGGGATTGGCATGCCCATAATAAACTTAATAATTCCCATCGTTTTCATTCTTTTTGTAAGGTATTTTATTGGCTGGGGATGGAAGCGTTCCATACTCTGGTTACTTATTTTATCGGTGGTTCAGGGAATAGTTAAAATCTTATTTGAGTATTTCGACCCGGGATTGGATATTTATTACACTTCAGACACCATTTTTGGTTTTCTAGCTACCGTGGTTTTGTTTTTTCACATGTTTTTGCCTGAAATGCGAAAGAATCGTGAGGTTCAGGTAATAAGTGGTGGTTTGGGTTTCTATTTGCTGGCTAATTTTTACGATAATTTAGCGCAAATGCAATGGATTTCTGATAAATTTTCCTTTGATGACTCGGCTTACTTATTTTTCAATCTTTGTTTGGTATACGTTGCGTTTAGTAGAATTGCAAAAACGGAAAAAGAGTATTTGGCAGTAAAACAAGATTTAGAAACCGCACGAAATATCCAGAACGGAATTCTTCCGGAAAGGAATCCTAAAGGTGATTTGTACGAAGTATCATCGGCTTATTTGCCTATGGTATTAATAGGGGGCGATTATTACGATTATCAACTACATGATGAATCACATGTTGGTGTATTGGTTGCCGATGTTTCAGGTCATGGAATTTCGGCAGCGCTTATTGCATCTATGTTAAAAGTCGCTTTTACCTCGCAGCGAAATAATTCTAAACTGCCATCGGTTGTGTTGCAGCAAATTAACAAAAGTTTAACGGGGCAATTAAACAATGAATTTATTACCGCCGGATATTATGGAATTGATTTAAAAAATAAAAAATTAACGTATTCCTCGGCAGGGCACCCTCCATTAGTTATATTCAATAGAAAAAACAATGAGATTAAAGAACTATGGGTTAAAGGAATACCAATTGGCGTTTTTCCAGAAACCGATTTTATGGAAGAAACCATTACCTTAGAAAAAGGCGATCGATTGCTGCTTTATACGGATGGTATTTTGGATGTGATTAATAATTCAAATGAAATGTTCGGGAAAGATCGGTTTTTTGGCCTGATAAAAGATTCAAAGAATTTAATGGTTGAAGATACCACAAAAACAATAACCCAAGCTATTCGCGACTGGTCGGGTAAAGAGCTTGGAGAAGCTTTTGAAGATGATATTACTCTGGTGATATTTGATGTGCTTTAGAAAAATGGCAAAATATTTAATAATAAGTAAGATGTAATTGTTGAAACTGGAATTAGATGATAAGGCAGAAACCAAATAATAAGTATTCTTTAACCATAAAAAACCAACTTTCTGAAATTAAGAAAATTGTTGAGGTCATTGATGTGCTTTCTGCTGATTGGAATATTTCTGCTAAAATGAATAATCATTTAAACTTAGTGGTTGAGGAAATTGTTTCAAATATAATTTTTTACGCATACAGCGACAAAAACGAACACGAAATAATTATTGAGTTTGCAAAACAAAAAAACAGCATTACCATTCAAATTACCGATAATGGAAAACATTTTGACCTAATAAAATATCATGGCAATGTGAATGTAAATGCTAAGGTAGAAGATAGAAAAATAGGCGGTTTGGGGATTCATATTTTGAAGAAATTAGTGGATGAAATTGAATATAAAAGAATGGGTAATTTAAATGTGATTAAATTGGTTAAATGTATATAATAACGATATTTGTTTATGGAAATAGTAACAAAAAAGGATAATAGCTTTACCGTATTTGAAATTAAAGGCCGATTGGATACCACTAATTATTTGGATTTGGAAAAGGAGTTTACCCGTCAAATTGATAATGGCGACCGTCAAATTTTGGTGGATTGCGATCGTCTGGATTATGTGAGTAGCAGTGGGCTGCGTGTTTTTCTAATTGCGCTTAAGGAATTAAAAAAACTGGGTGGAAAGTTTGTTATGTGTAATTTACAAAACAGCATTCAGGAGATATTCGAAATTTCCGGATTCATTAGCATTTTTGATGTTTATCAAACCAAAGACGAGGCAAGAAAAGTATTTAACAATTAAACAGCTTTCTTTTTAAACGACAGGTTTTCAAAAAACACCAATAGCCTTTTTAAGGTTTTGTTTAGTAACGTTAAATATAAAACAAACGACATGAGCCATAAAACGGCCAAATTGAACCAAAGGGTATCTATTTTTAATGAAGATATTTTTTTTACCGGGGCATAAAAATGAGCTCGGCCTATTCTTGAATCCGGTTCAAAATATACCGGATCTTTTTTTCTAACAAATCCATTTTTAGTCAACACAAGTTTTTTATCTCCTCTTCGGTCTAACAACCAATCAGCAAGTGATTCATTGTAATGTTTTTGTTTTAATACCAACACGTTAAAGTCACCAATATCTGCTGCTAGCTCCTTATATGTCTCGTCTCGTTTGGCATATTCAACACGTTGCAGTGAGGCAAAATATTTGCTCAAGGTTTTTAAATGACGATTCGCTTGTTTATGAACTTCATCATTCAGGTAATCTATAGTTATTTTGTTTGCTATAGTATCGTTATAAATATGTGATGCAGTCTGGAGTAGTGAAATTTCGTGATTGAGAATCTTTAATTGAGCCACCGTGCTTTTTATTTTTTTATTCATGCTTACATTTCGATGGCACTCGTCGAGTATCGATTTTAATGCAGGTATTTTGTAGCCGGAAATAAAGGTATAATTCGCCAGGTTTTTATCGTGTTCGTAAAAATAGCTTGCGTATTCGTTTTTTGTAAACTGGGTCACAGCCAAGGCTTCAAAAGCCCAGCGCGAAGCCATTAAATCGCCCACCAAAGGAACTTCTTTTTTATTTGAAAATCCCGAGTTTAGTGTATCAAAAGGAACAATTACACCGCTCAGCAAAAGTTGAGGCACCAGAAAAAATGGAATTAGAATATATATGTTTACCACGGAATTTAATGCGGATGAAATATTTAATCCTACAAAATTGGCAAAGCACGACGTTGAAAAAAGGATCAACCAAAAGCTAAAAAGCATGTCTTTTATGCCCAAAATATAGTTACCCACCAACACATAAAGTAGGGCTTGAATAGCTGATAAAGCAATTAGAAAGAACACTTTTGAATTTATATAACTAAATCGGCTTAATGACAGAAAAGCCTCACGTTTCATTATTTTCCGATCCTTTATTATTTCCTCGGCACTTACCATCATACCTATGAACAGGGCAACAACAACGCTCATGAACATATAAGCAACAGTGTTTTTGTTCTGCCCAAAGAAATAAGTCTCCTCGGAACTGTATCGGGTTAAATAAGCCAGAATTAATGCCAGAAAAGGAGCTTCTAACAAATTCAATAAAATGTATTGTTTGTTTGTTATCTTAATAAATAGGTTTCGTAAACTGAATATTTTGAACTGATTAAATTTTGATGGAATGTTGAATTTATTTTCTGGCAAAGGCAGCTTTTCCACCTTCTTGATAAGTTTGGGTTGTATTTTATTTTGAAACTTTTCATACCAATCTTGGGGGCTGTTTAAACGTTGATTGGTAACTTTTCCGTGTTTATTTATGGTTTTTGCTTCAGTAATCTGAAATAATTGTTCAGGATTAACATACCCGCAGCATAAGCATTCGCTTTCTGAAGCATTGACATGATTGTTTGCCGTTTTAAAATAGCTTATGGAATCGATAGGATTTCCGTAGTAAATGGGGTATCCCCCTTTATCAAGGAATAACAATTTATCAAAAAGTTTGAAAATAGTTGTGGAGGGTTGATGAATATTAACCATTACCATACGACCTTTTAAGGTCTGTTCCTTTAAAAGTAACATTACCATTTCAGAGTCTAAGGATGACAAACCGGAAGTAGGTTCATCGGCAAAGAGCAAATAGGGTTCTCTAAGCAACTCAAGCGCAATGTTAAGTCGTTTTCGTTGTCCGCCACTTATTATTTTATTTAAAGGATTCCCAACTACAAGATCACGAATATCCATTAAATCAACATCGTGAAGAATTTTTAAAATGATGCGAATGAGTTTGTGGTTTGAAAAATCACGGTAACAGAGCTTGGCATTGTAGTAGAGGTTTTGAAATACGGTAAGTTCATCTATTAAAAGATCATCTTGTGGAATGTAGCCAATAATTTTTTTCAGGTTTTCATTCTCTTGGTTAAGATCATGGCCATTAATATAAAGATGCCCACTTTTGGGTTTTATGCTTCCGTTAAATAGACCTAATAGGGTTGATTTGCCTGCGCCACTGCCGCCAATAATTCCAATAAGCTCGCCCGATGCTGATGCAAAGCTAAAAGGCTGGATTCCATTTTGGCTGTTTTTAAAATTAAAGGCCAGTTGATCGGCTATAAACTCAATTTTTGATTGCTGCTCAATATATAACAGTTTGGCAGCCACGTCGGCATAATAAACAGGATTAATTTTTTGATTTTTTAAAATGCTCCCGGGAGAGATAATAAATGATTGATTATTTGGTATGTAATGCCCATTCAAATATAAGTCATCAGTACCATAGTATTTGCCAATAAAAAGTTCTACCGATTTAAAATAATGAACAAGTATTTCTCCATTCAAATGATTACGATGAATAGTTTTTGAATGATTTTGATGGATATTATCTGGAGCACATATAATTAAATATTTGTTGCTAATATTTAAATCGGCATTGGGCTTGATCAATGAATTAAATATATTGGAATAATCTACATTACTAATGTTAAACGAGACTTGTAAAATTTTATAATACTTAGTTTCAACTGACTTTTCGTTGCTTTCAGTATCTGATGATTCCTGTTTAATTTGTTCAACAAATTCAATGAATTTTATGAAAATAGTTAGTTTATCTTTTTGTTGCAACCCTTTGTTAATACGGTCACAAATCTGAGCCATCTTATCAAGGGTAGCTGTTGAACCCCATTCATAGTTTTCGTCGCTCATGTCATGAAACAAAAACAATTCATCGAATAAAAGCAGGTATTCTTCAAGTTCTTTGGTGCTTAAATATTGTTTCAGATAGCCTTCGATGATTAAACGTGTATTTGCAGAAAGGGCTGTGTGCCTTGATGCAGCTATAATTGCAAACAACTGAACAAGAGCAATTAAAATAGGTTCTGACATTCTTTTTTGTATAAAAAAATAGGTGTTTCAATAATTATCATTAAAAATAGTGTTTTTTTAGACTTATTTAGGGCTACTTTGGTATAGATAATTGCTTTTTATCAAACAAAAAGTTAATTTGCTGTTTAATAAAAACTAATTTTTTTTTGTATAAAGTTAAACCCATTCTTATTATGAAACACATTAAAAATCTATTTGTGGTAATTATAGCAAGTGCCGCTATAACCTTTTTCAGTTCATGTATCGGGAATAAAAAGAAAACTAAGGATGACACTTCTGTACTTATGGAATTAGAAAAAGATCAAGTGCAAAAAGAGGTTGCAGAATTTGTGTATCCTTTGCCTACAGCCTTTGAGGTAACCGAAATGTTACAGCGCATTGGAGCATCATACATTGTCACCTTATCGAATGCACCCGATGCCGTGAACAAATATTTTACCGAGAAGAGCAAAGCGATTAATCTAGGTATTTACAATGCCGATTTAAGTTACGCAAGTACTTACAACCAAAAGCAAAATGTTATTGACTATATGAAAGCCTCGAATAAATTAATTGAAGGTTTAGGCTTTGCCGATGTAATTGATGAGAATACCCTAAAAGAAATTGAGGCAGTTGAAAATGACAAGGACAAAATGGTTGAATTGATCACTAATTCCTTTTACGAATCGTATCAGTATTTGAATGAAACCAATAGAGGTTCGTTGTCTGTTTTGGTTTTGGCCGGAACCTGGGTTGAAGGATTGTATATAGCTACTCATATTTCAGAAGACACTTACAATAATGTGGAAATGGTTAGCTTGGTTATGAAACAAAAAGAACCTTTAAACAAACTAATTGATTTAATGAAAGGCTATGAAGCAAATAATGATGTGATAGAAAGCTTAGCATCACTTCAGAAGCTACATACTATTTTTAATGAACTTGAGGACGGAAGCATTTCAAAAGATCAGATGGAAGCCATTACCAAAGAAGTGTTTACTGTTAGATCGGAAATTGTAAAATAAAAGTATAAAGCAAAATATAAAAAGAGGCTGTCTAAAAAGGATAGTTCAACTTTTGAAAACTTACAATATGAAAGTTAAATTTAAAATGGAACGCAGATGACACAGACCTGCCTTCCGGTAGGTAGGTTTTGGCTGATTTTCACAGATCAAATCAGTGTAAATCAGTTTTTTTCAGTGTTATCAGCGTTCTATTCTTTCAACTTAGCTAAGCGATCTCATGAGCGATAGCGAATAATTTGAAAGTGTACAGATAAGGTTTTTTACTTTTTAGATAGCCTCTTTTTTTGCTGTATGTAGCAGAGTTTTAAAGTCATTTATTCTTCATAGGCATTCCAGCCTTGCGCTTTTATATGAGTAAAACCTTCACCCTTACCATGAAGCTTAATTCCTTCGGCTTCAGGCAAAATCTCACCAATAATACTTATGTCGGCAATTTGGTTTGCTTTGGCAGCATCTTCAGGATTAAGCGTAAATAACAATTCATAATCTTCACCACCATTCATGGCAAATAGTGTTGGATCTAAATCAAATTCTTCAGCAACGGCAATTGTTTGGTCATGAATTGGAAGTTTTGCCTCGCTAATTTTTGCACCACATTTCGATTGTTTGCAAATATGAATAATTTCAGACGACAAACCATCAGAAATATCAATCATTGCAGTGGGTATTATGTTAATTTTTGCAAGTTCTTCAACAATGTCTATTCGAGCTTCGGGTTTTAATTGACGCTCCAATACGTAATCGTAAGCACTCATATCTGGTTGTGAATTTGGATTCACTTTGTATACAGCTTTTTCTCTTTCAAGAACCTGCAGACCTGCATAAGCACCACCTAAATCGCCACTAACGCAAATTAAATCGCCAATTTTAGCACCGTTGCGGTAAACTTCTTTGCCTTTATCAACTTCTCCAATTGCTGTAATGCTAATTGTTAAACCAGTTAGCGAGCTGCAGGTATCGCCTCCAATTAAATCAACATTATAGCTTTCACAAGCTAAATGTATTCCTTCATAAAGCAGTTCAATAGCATCTAACGAAAACTTTCCGGAAACAGCAATGGAAACCGTAATTTGCTTAGGTGTAGCATTCATAGCATAAACATCAGATAAATTTATCATTACCGCTTTGTAACCCAGATGTTTAATGGGAACATACATTAAATCAAAGTGTACGCCTTCAGTCAATAAATCGGTAGTAACCACAATTTGTTTATTGCTGTAATTTAAAACAGCAGCATCGTCACCAACTCCTTTTATGCTTGATTTGTGTTTTAATTTAATGTCTTTTGTAAGATGTTCGATTAATCCAAATTCGCCTAATTCCTTAACCTCTTTCGCTCCCGCATTATTCTCAGCCATAATTCTAATTTTTTTAATTGCGGCACAAAGGTAATCATCTTATTTAATTGCATTTGACTTCATGGGTACAAAATAGCCCTAGCTTTTTTGTATTGTGAAATAATGTTCAAATTAGAACATCTTTAAGCTAATTAATTATCAATTGATTAAAAAAAACCAAGCAAAAATTAAATCGTTTTTTTGGTTTTGTATTTTTAGATGCAAACACTATATTTGTCGGTTAAAATTTGATGTCAATAAAATAATAGAAATGAGCGGCAAATTTACTGAATACAAGCAACTTGATTTATCACAAATAAACAAGGATGTTCTAAAAGAATGGACAGCGGACGATACTTTTCATAAAAGTATGACCACAAGGGCAGGGAAAGAAACCTTTGTGTTTTTTGAAGGACCCCCATCAGCAAATGGTCAACCTGGAATCCATCATGTGATGGCTCGCACCATTAAAGACATTTTTTGCCGCTATAAAACCTTACAGGGCTTTCATGTAAAACGTAAGGCAGGATGGGATACTCATGGCTTACCTGTGGAGTTAGGTGTTGAAAAAATGTTGGGTATTACCAAAGAAGATATTGGTAAAAAAATTACTGTTGACGAATACAACAATGCCTGTAAAAAAGAGGTGATGAAGTATACCGACATGTGGGAAGATCTTACCCACAAAATGGGTTATTGGGTAAATATGGATGATCCATATATTACTTATGACAATCGCTATATTGAGTCTCTTTGGCAATTACTAAAACAAATTTACGATAAAGGTTTAATTTACAAAGGATACACCATTCAGCCTTATTCACCTGCTGCAGGTACCGGTTTATCAACACACGAATTAAATCAACCGGGTTGTTATAAAGATGTTAAAGACACCACAGCAACGGTTCAATTCACCGTGCTTAGAAATGAAAAAAGTGAATTTCTCTTTGATGGCGATGAGAATCTTTCTATGATGGCATGGACAACAACACCTTGGACCTTGCCTTCGAACACCGCTTTGGCTGTTGGATCAAAAATACCATATGTTAAAGTAAAATCTTTCAACCCCTATACTGGGGAGCCTATCACTGTTATTTTGGCAAAAGATTTAAAGAATAATTATTTCAATCCTAAGAATGCCGAATTAAAACTTGAAGATTATGAAGTTGGCGATAAAAACATTCCTTTTGAACTTGTAAAAGAATTTTCGGGAACCGAACTCGAAGGTATTAGCTATGAGCAATTAATCCCTTGGATAAAACCTATGGGAGATGCGTTCCGTGTGATTACTGGCGATTTTGTAACCACCGAAGACGGTACAGGTATTGTTCATATTGCGCCTACATTTGGTGCCGATGATGATCGAGTTGCAAAAATAGCTGGAATTGTTCCTCTTATTTTAATCGATAAAGAAGGAAACCGTCGGCCAATGGTTGATCTTACTGGTAAATTCTTCAAGGTTGAAGATTTAGACGAAGAATTTGTTTCTAAATATGTAAATGTTGATACTTATTCGGAATATGCAAGCCGTTTTGTGAAAAACGACTACGATGCCACATTAACTGATGACGATGCCACTTTGGATATCGACCTATCGGTGATGCTGAAAAAAGATAACAAAGCTTTTAAAGTTGAAAAACACATACATAATTATCCGCATTGTTGGAGAACCGATAAGCCCGTATTATATTATCCTTTAGATAGTTGGTTTATTAAAACCACAGCTGTCAAAGATAGAATGATTGAGCTTAATAAAACCATTAACTGGAAGCCGAAAAGTACCGGCGAAGGCCGCTTTGGAAAATGGTTAGAGAATTTGGTTGACTGGAATTTAAGTCGTTCGCGCTATTGGGGAACTCCATTGCCCATTTGGGTTAGCGAAGATGGTATCGAACAAAAATGCATCGGATCAACTGAAGACTTAATGGCTGAAATTGAAAAAGCTGTTAAAAAAGGATTTATGGAAAAAAATCCTTACGCAGGATTTGAAGTTGGAAATAACAGCAAAGAGAATTACGATAAAATCGATTTACATCGCCCCTATGTTGATGATATAGTTTTAGTGTCGGAAACTGGACAAAAATTATTCCGGGAAAAAGACTTAATTGATGTTTGGTTCGATTCTGGAGCCATGCCTTTTGCACAGTGGCATTGGCCATTCGAGAATAAGGAAGGCTTTGAATCTTTATATCCAGCAGATTTTATTGCTGAAGGTGTAGATCAAACACGTGGTTGGTTCTTTACTTTACATGCCATTTCAACCCTGATTCAAGATAGCGTAGCCTTTAAAAATATCATTTCAAATGGCTTGGTATTAGATAAAAAGGGAGCTAAAATGTCGAAACGTCTAGGAAACGGTGTCGATCCATTTGCAGCCATTGAAAAACACGGTTCCGACCCTTTACGGTGGTATATGATAACCAATGCGCAACCATGGGATAACTTAAAATTTGATATGGATGGTGTGGATGAGGTGAAACGTAAATTCTTTGGAACGCTTTATAATACCTATGGATTCTTTGCTTTATACGCAAATGTTGATGGATTTAAATTTCAGGAAGCTGAAATGCCTTTAAATGATAGACCAGAAATTGACCGTTGGGTAATATCCATTTTAAATTCTTTAATTAAAGAAGTTAAAGATGCCTATGAATCATACGAGCCAACTCGAGCCGGAAGAGCTATTCAGAATTTTGTTTCCGATAATTTAAGTAACTGGTATGTTCGCTTAAACCGAAAACGTTTTTGGGGTGGCGAATACAACAACGATAAAATTGCCGCCTATCAAACTTTATATACCTGTTTAGAAACGGTAGCAATTTTGGCTTGTCCAATTGCACCTTTTTATGCCGATCGATTGTATAAAGATTTAAGCGCAACAAGCCAAAGAAATGAAGGAATGAGTGTTCATTTAACCACATTCCCCATAGAAAATGAATCTGCAATAAATAAAGATTTAGAAGAACGGATGCAAATTGCTCAAAGAATTTCTTCAATGGTTCTTGGATTAAGAAGAAAAGAGAGCTTAAAAGTTCGTCAGCCGCTAAATAAAATTATGGTGCCTGTGTTAAATGCAAACACCGAAAAACAAGTGAATGCTGTAAAAGACATCATTTTAGCAGAAGTTAACATTAAAGAAATTGAATTCTTAAATGATACTTCAGGTGTTTTGGTAAAAAAGATTAAGCCAAATTTTAAAACTTTGGGACCAAAACATGGAAAAATTATGAAACAAATAGCTGTTGTAGTTGCACAAATGAACCAAGACGATATTGCAACTCTTGAAAAAAACAATGGTTTTTCTATAAAAGTGGCCGATCAAGAGGTTTTTCTTGCAACTGAAGATGTTGAAATATTATCAGAAGATATTCCGGGTTGGTTGGTTGCCAACGAAGGTTCTTTAACTGTTGCTTTAGATATTACAGTAACTCCTGAGTTGAGGAACGAAGGAATTGCTCGCGAATTTATCAATAGGATTCAAAACATAAGAAAAGAAAGTGGTTTTGAAGTTATAGATAAGGTAAATATTCAAATTGTTAAACACGAAGCTATAAATGAGGCCATTGAGATTCATGCAAATTACATTGGTGCACAAACTTTGGCTGTAAATATTGAATTGGTTGATAATTTGGAACAAAACAATGCTAAAATTGTTGAATTGGATGACATTGTTTCAACTTTGATTCGTGTTGAAAAGATTTAATTGAAACAGTTCTATCAAATTGTTAATAAAATATTTGTAAAATATGGGGGGTGATTGGTATCAAGGTATGTTATTTTTACTATTTTAGGCAATCTTAATAAAATATACAACTATGGCAGAGGATAAAATTAGGACTAAATATTTGGATAGTGAGCTTGTTGAATTCAAAGAGCTTATTATTGAAAAGCTTGATAAAGCTCAAAAGGATTATGACACTTTAAGAAGTGCCTTGTCTCATTCTGATGGAAACGACACCTTAGACACATCGCCTACATTTAAAGTGCTAGAAGAAGGTGCTATGGTATTATCACGTGAGGAGACTAGTAAACTAGCCCAGCGACAAGAAAAATTTATTAGCCACCTAAAAGCTGCCTTGGTGCGTATTGAGAATAAAACTTATGGCATTTGTCGTGAAACTGGTAAGTTAATATCCAAAGAAAGACTTCGTGCCGTTCCTCATGCTACTTTAAGCATTGACGCAAAAAACAATCAAAAATAATATTGAATAATTTACACTTGAGAAGAGGGGACCATTTGGCCCCCTCTTTTTCAGTTAAAATATAGAACAAATGTCAAAGGGACGAATTAGCATTTTAATTATATTACTAGTTTTATTGGCCGACCAGGTTCTTAAGATTTGGATAAAAACACACATGATGATTGGTGAAGAGCACCGAATATGTGGGGATTGGTTTATTATTCATTTTACTGAAAATAATGGAATGGCTTTTGGGCTTGAGTTTGCAGGTAAATTAGGAAAATACTTTTTAAGCATTTTCCGTTTAGTAGCGGTTACTTTTATTGCCATTTATCTTTTCAAAATTGCTAAGAAAGAAGTGCCCATGGGATTTATTATCGCAGTAGCTCTTATTTTTGCAGGGGCAACAGGTAATATTATTGATAGTATGTTTTATGGATTAGTATTCGATCATAGTTATTATCAAGTAGCTCAATTTATGCCTGAAAATGGCTATGCGAGTTTTTTGCAAGGCAGAGTTGTTGACATGCTTTACTTTCCAATTCTAAAAGGACATTGGCCTTCGTGGTCGCCTTTCAGACCTTCCGAATCATTTATTTTTTTCAGACCTGTTTTTAATATTGCAGATTCGGCAATAACCACGGGAATGTTTATGATTATTGTGTTTTTTAGAAGAACCTTACAAAAAGAATTGTAACATTATGATGCATTGGGAAAAGTTATTGTCAGCCGATAGATTTGGTAAAGAAACTATGAAACCAGTAGCATCTGAATTCGCAAGAACAGAATTTCAACGAGACTTTGATCGCTTGATATTTTCGTCACCATTTAGGCGCTTGCAAAATAAAACACAGGTTTTTCCTTTGCCAGGAAGTGTTTTTGTGCACAATAGACTTACTCATAGTCTTGAGGTTGCAAGTGTAGGGCGTTCCCTGGGTAACTTGGTTTCACAAAAATTAATTGAAAAAGGAGAAAAATCATTATTAATTTCTGAAATAGGTTCTATTGTTGCAGCGGCTTGTTTATCGCACGATTTAGGAAACCCGCCTTTTGGTCATGCAGGCGAAAAAGCCATTTCTGATTATTTCTTAAAAGGAGAAGGAGCAAAATATCAAGCAACAATATCGGAAAACGAGTGGCAGGATTTGTTGAATTTTGAGGGAAATGCCAACGCCTTGCGCTTGCTAACCCACACATTTAATGGCCGTCGCTATGGAGGTTTTGTGCTTACTTATGCTACTTTGGCCAGTTTGATAAAATATCCATACAGTTCGATTAACCGAACAAAGAAAAATAAATACGGCTATTTTAAAAGCGAAGAAGAAACCTTTCAAAAAATTGCAAAAAAAACAGAACTTGTGCAAATTGATTCTGTTTATGCCAGACACCCTTTGGTTTATTTAGTAGAGGCCGCCGATGATATATCGTATCAAATAATGGATATCGAGGATGCTCACAAATTAAATATTTTATCTACTGATCGAACCGTTTTTTTGTTGACCTCTTTTTTTGACGAAAAAGAAGATTCCTGGTTTTATGAAAAGAAAGCTAAGGTTTTTGCCGAGGTAACTGATAAAAACGAACAAATTGCTTTTTTACGCGCATCGCTAATAAACTTATTGGTTAATAAAACATCAGCAATATTCACAAAAAACGAAGCTAAAATTTTAGAGGGCAAATTTACTGGCTCTTTGGTTGACTATTTAGAAGGAGCTTCAGCAACAGCTTTAAGAAACTGCAAAGACACTGCTTTTAAAGAAATATACAATCACAGATCGGTTATTGAAATTGAAATTACTGGATACAATGTATTAAACACATTATTAAGTGAATACATAAGGGCTTTTTTCGATCCCAAGGCTGAATATTCAAAAAAATTATTGACCTTACTTCCTCTTCAATATCAAGAACAGCATTCAAATAATTACGAAAAATTACGCTCTGTAATCGATTTTATATCGGGCATGACCGATTTATATGCTTTAGATTTATACAAACTAATTAAAGGAATTGGAATTTAATTTATATACTTGCTAAGCAAAATACTAAACTACTTTTTATGAAGACGAACTTGTTAAAGCGCACCTTTCATTATGTTTCATCGTACCAAATATTAGTTGTTGTATTTGTTTTTCTTGCCTCTTCGTGTCAGAATAAGAAAACAGAAGTAAGCGATAACTATGCTGGAAATATTGAAACAAATAAATTATACAAAGGCGAACAGGCTAAAAATGAAGCACAAGTTAGCTATTCATTTTATTTGCCCTCAAATTATAATGGAGTAGATAAACTGCCGGTGATTTTCTTTTTTGATCCTCATGCAAATGCAGCCAAAGCTATAAATAAGTATAAAAAATTAGCCGACACTTACGGTTATGTTTTTATAGGAAGCGAAAATATTAAAAATGGAATGTCGGCTGTAAGCAGCAAAGATGTTTTTTCCGCACTCTTATTAGAGGTAAAAGCAAGATTTGTGATTGACGAAAAAAGATTGTTTACTGCAGGTTTTTCTGGTGGAGCAAAGCTTGCCATAATTTATGCACAAGAGTTTTCAGATATTATTGGGGTTATTGCATGTGGTGCTAGCTTACCAATGCTTGCTGACTACAATCCAAATTATTATTATGTAGGTATTGTTGGAAACGAGGATTTTAATTATTTGGAAACTCATCAAACCTTTACCGTTTTTGATAAAAAGGGTTTTGATTTCACTTCAGTTATATTTAATGGTGGGCACGATTGGCCTCCCACAGAAAGTTTTGATTTGGCAATGGCAGGATTAGAAATTTACGCCATTAAAACAAAAAGAGAAGAAAAGAATGAAGCGTGGCTTGAAAATCTTTATGTTAGAATGCAAGATTCAATGCAGGTATATGAAGCCAAAGGCGATTATTTAAAAGAATATCAAACCATACGACAAGCGGTTCGTTGGTTTTATGGAATTTCTCCGGTTAAAGAATTAATAGAAAAATCGACAGAAATTGGTCAAAAGAAAGAATTATATACGCAAATGCAAAAATTGCAAATGCTGATTCAAAAAGAAGTTATGCTTCGTTCGGAATTTGTTAAAGCTATTGAAAACAAGGATTTTGAATGGTGGAAATTAGAAGTAAATAAAATAAATACCGCTATATCGAAAGGTGAAGAAAACTTGGCCATGGTAAGTCAACGTTTAATGAATTACGTAAGTATGGCTTCGTTCATGTTGATTAAAACCAACCTCGATGATGAAAAGCTTGATGAGGCATTCAAAAAAATTAAAATTTACGAATTGGTTGATCCAAAAAACCACGATGTTTATTTAATGTATGCTCGTTATTACTTATTGCTTAACGATGTTGAAAACATGAAGAAAAATTATCAAAAGGCAGTAGAGCTTGGGTTTACCGAAAAAGAAGAATATACAAAAGAGAGTTCTTGGGAGCAATTAATGAATCATCAAGAGATATTAAAATTGCAATAAAGAAGCTTCGTTTGGGTAGCTTCAATCATTTATAAAGTGTAAAATCAACCTTAGCAATATTGCTTAAGCAGCCCATTGCTTTTGTTAATTCATCATGCGAGCGTTTTTGTCCAAGTTCCGCATGCATTTATTTAATAAATAATGAGACTCATCATGGATCACAGAAAAAAGTTGGGGGAAGAATAGGAATTCATCTAGTTTTATTATTAATAATAGTGACAAATAAAATATTCGAAAATTAAGTCACAAATGAGGTTTAATTCCAACAGCTTCTGCGTGTCATCTTGGCTATAGCGAAGGTACTGCTGCAATTAATCTAATTTATTCTATTTTGATTGCATTATATCTTTCGGACTGAAAGTCCAATTCATTTTAGCCCGATGGCAACGCCTCGGGT
>JAEINW010000044.1 GCA_016342715.1 Salinivirgaceae bacterium
AGTGTTTCACAAACAAAGTGCAGTGAAATACTTACAAGAACTAAATCGTGAGCGAGAATCGCTCAATTTGGGTATTAATTATCATTAATATTTCTGCTGGCAACGATTTTTTACCTATTCAATACCGGAGGCGTTGCCTCCGGTTGAAATAAATATGCCTTACAGACAATTAATTATCTGAATGTATTAACCGACTTTTTAAAACCACCATTTCTAATTTGCCAATTTAGGTTGACATAGGGATAACCATATAATATAATTATGCAGTATACTTACTGGCAAGATGTGTGATTATTGCATAATCACTGTTTACCATTCGGAGAATGAGCCAATAAAATAAAGCGGCTTCGCCCTTTTTTTCATCTACACCCCCTTATTTTATCTGCACTTTTTTATTTCTATTTTGATAAGCTAAAGTTTGTGAAACAAAATTAAAGTTAATTAAATTCCGATAGGGTAAAAATGTATCTATTAATGCTTCAAGTTTTGTGCTTAAAAAAGAATTGTATTTTATAATACCATGATATTGCATTTGTTTCTTGAATTTAAGAATGTTAAAATACAAAAAATTCCAAAGGCTTGTGCTTTAATAAAATCAATGGAACTTTTGTTCTTTTGAAATATCCTTACAAAAGCAAGTGACTTTAGTAAAGTTCCAAAAAATGCCAGTATAGTCCGGCATTATCTAAAATGCCTCCTGTGGTTGTTATTTACAGCATATTAATTTACACCTATTAAAATAAAATTACACATAATGTAATTATGTTTTATATTATGAAATATAATATTTACATTTACAGAAAGTTTTAAAACAAAATAATGCACGTAATCACATTTAAAAAACTACAAGAGTTCTTTGATAAAGATGTTAATTCAAAAGTAGCCCTACAGGACTGGTTTAAGCGATCTAGTAGGGCTAATTGGGATAATTTCAGTGACATTAAAAAAGATTTCAATTCTATTGATTCTGTTGGCAATTCAAGGTATGTTTTTTATGTAAAAGGCATTCACTACAGAATCATTGCAATAATTCTTTTTTCAGTAAAACGAATTTATATCCGATGGGTTGGCAATCATAAAGACTACGAGAGACTTAAGAATATTGATAAAATTTAGGTGATGGAAAGAATAATAAATCATGAAGAATATGTACATGCTTCATTGATAGTTGAAGAACTTATTGATAAAGTGGATGATAGCTTGGGCGAAAAAGACCCAAACATGAAAAAGCTTATTGAGGCTTCTGATATTGTGGAAGCTTATGAAAACGAACACTATCCAATTGGATTGCCCTCATTAATGGAAGTTATTCGATTAAGAATGTTTGAATTAAAAATAAAAAACAAAGACCTTGCGGCATTGCTTGAAACAAGCCCAGCAAGAATAAGTGAGTATCTTAATGGTAAAAGAGAAATTAGCCTAAATGTTGCTAAATCGTTACACAAAAAATTAAATATTGACAGTGATATTATCCTTAATGGATAACTAAAATGGCAGCGTTGTAAAGATTAAACATCCCTTAAATCAAAAAGAATTCTGCCTTTATAAAAACCAAATAACGATTTGAATTATGGATGAAAATATAAAATTAATAGAAATAATAGGAAGAATTAGAAAAAGAATACATGTATTAGGTTTCTCCCAAATCATTTTAGCCAATAAATCAAATCTTTCTTGTAGTACATTAAATAAACTTTTACATTTAAAACAAAAATTCTCAGTAATAAATTTATTAAAAATAGCAGAAGGATTAAATGTAAACCCATCTTATTTCTTTTTAAATGATGAAGATATTGATATTCTTGATTATAAATATAAAGATTCTTTAAAGGAAATAGAACGGCTTAATCAAATTATGAATAATAACAACATTTCACATTAAACGACGATTTGATATGATAGTAAACTTTAAGTGCGGCAGTTGTAGTTTGACATATGACTTTGAGGTTGGAAAACCTTCAATGGATGATACTATGAGATTGCAATTTGAACATCCACCAATATGTCCGAAATGTTCAGCTAAAAACAAGGTGCTTTTGACCGAGATAGGCCAAAGCCAAATGACCGAATGGGACATAAACAACATTGATTAACAGAACCAAGTAACTATGATTTGACAAGTAATGAATAAATTACCAGAAATCATGAACAGGAAGATTATTTATATTGATAAGGATGATGTTTTGTGAGACTACAAAATCAGCTATAAAGGAGCCTTAAAGAATAAGCCAAAAAATTTAATCAAAAGAATTCTTCGAGGCTTGCCTCGGAATTCCGCTTTTTCTCCCATGAATTTTAGGGAAGATCCTGACATTGGTCGGGAGAGGGGGTCATAAATTTTTTTTTCTTTATTTGTATGAGTTGGGGAATTAAAGAATAAGGAATTAGATTATTTAGTTTTACATTGTCGAGTTGAGTTAATTCCAGCTTGATACCTTTGCCGTATAATAGTTCGAAAGGATTGTTATCCGCTTCTTTTTTTTAAGTTTTAGCATTAGCTTCGTTTATTATTGTAACTAGCGTCTGTTTTTCATGGATTGACGGTGCCTGAAAAAGGAAAATTTGTTGGTTATGCAGCTATAATAGATACAAAGAAGCTGCGAATTCCATCTCTAATAAAGAGCCGAATAGGTCAAGGAATTTTTCGAACTAGGCTTATTGAATCATGGGGTGGATGTTCTGCAACGAGCCTGTCAAATACCTTAATTACGAGCTTCTCATATTAAACCTTGGCGCGACTGTTCAAATCCGGAGCGATTAGACTCTTTAAATGGCCTGTTGCTTCATCCTACATTGGATCATTTATTCGATGCTGGCTTAATAACATTTGAAGATAATGGGCATATTCGTTTTTCTGATCAATTGTCACAGGAGGATTTAGAACTACTGCATATTGCTAAAAATATTTGCTTGAGAAAGTTACCGGATGGGATAAGTCATTATTTAAGTTTCCATAGAAAGAATGTGTTCAAACACAGCTATTGTGTAAAAAATCGCATAAAAGGATAAAATAAAAGTATATTTGAAAAAAAAAATGGAAAATCAATTTAGTAAAGTTACCAAAAGCAGCGAATACACTGATTCTTGTATTGCCGATTATACAGAATACTATCAGTTGCATATTTTAAGTTATTCGCAAATATTTTCGAATTACTACAAAAAATCAGAATTTGAACTGGATTATGTTAAAGATAATTCACTGAATATATTAGACTCGATTCAAAAGAAAACAAGCTTTCCTATTGATGCCAGCTTATACGAAAAAGATGGAGTATTATTAATAACTGATAGCGATGAGCTAATTAATTACACCGATTTATTCGATTTTAACATAGAGCAAGGATGCTACGATTATGCCGATCATGGCATGGATTTTTTTGAATTTATTGGAGAACAAGCTGCCGATACTTTTATTAAAAATGCGTTAACAACTGTGGGTGCAGCTTCGTTAATTTCTGTTGTTGAACCATTTATACCAGAACTTCTGGAAGAGCAAGGCAACACTATTGAATATTACAATAAAATGCGCGATGAGGATAAAATATCGCCAAAATATTTGGTTGAAATTTATAAAATAGAGAAGAATTATATACCAAAAGTAACGCACGAATTTAAATGTGCCAGCATTGAATCGGCAACATCATTACCCGAAATAAAAAACTTGGTGTTAAGCGATGAACGAACCACAATGCTTGTAAAAGAGATAGCCACTAATGAGATAATTGAGGGTAGTTTAGAAGAAGCCATTGAAGGCATAAAGCATACCAAGTGGGTGCGGAAACAGCAAGAAATAGCCATAGCAGTACGACAACAACGAATGGAAGCTAAAAACAACAACACTAAGCTTATAAGTGACGACACTGTGCTTAGCAACAACGACGAATACGAAGAGGGCGACGATGAGTATATACCAAAGTTTTAATATTTGGGTTGCAATATGTTGTTAATTGATAATAAAACCTCAATTTGCTTATAAAGGAAGTGCTGAAAAAGCTCTGGAGATAATCATAAATAACTTTCCTGATTGCAAAGTGATTCCTTTTAATGCCAACTGGATAGCTAAAGAAGGTGTGGTTTTTAACTGTATGAGTTGGGGAATTGAAGAATAAAGAATCAGATTATTTAGCTTAGCAAGGTCGAGTTGAGTTAATTTCAGCTGGATGCGTGTGCCGGATAATAGTTTGAATAAATTGTTACCCGGTTCTTATTAGTGGAATATTTTTGAATATTGTTTTTGTACTATAGCAAAGTATTTTTTCTGAAACTCTTCGGATAAAAAGGAACTCTTAATAAGTAAATCAATATTTTTAAGGTTTCTATTAAATCTATTAAATACACCGTTTATTTGCTTTTGATTTAGTCCTATATCCAATCCAAACTGGTCAAAGTCAGCCCTTGTAAGTTTTTGTTTTTTCCCTTTAAGGCTAAGGGCCAATTCTTCTTTGTCCTCTGGTAAAATTAATTTTACACTTAGCAAATCATATGCCGGAGCCAAAACCCATTTGTCGTTTTGGTTTAGCATCGAGAAGTTTTTTAAGTGCATATCGCTATTACCCGTAATAAAACTAAAAATAGTTAACTCAAATAAAAACAGCTTATCCAATAAGGGATTTGACGAATATTTTGTCAAGGCCTTAGCAATTTTCTCCATTGAGCTTTTGTATTTATCAAAGCCTTCTGTTATTTGAAACATGTCCAACATGTGAATTTTATCTCCCGATTCAGTTCGATCTACTCTTTTGGTTATATAACCCAGTTCGCCAGATTTCAATCGTATTAATGATGAAGGAACCACGTTAAGACCCAATAATTCAGCGGTACGCATAGTTAAATGCTCATTTTCTGGCATTTCCTGAAACTTTTCATTGGGTGGTTTAAAAATATAGTTGCCTCCTAATGCGCCTACCACAGTAAGTCTGTAGTCTTTTTTTCGGGCATCGTTAACATAGGTCATCGATAATTTAGGTTGTACACCAGGAACCGAAATACTTCTTTCAACAATAGTTTTTGCCAATTCCGACATTTCATCTAAAGAATATGGTATTTCTGGTGAAATAGCGGTACCGAAAAAGGCTTTGCTGCATTTTTCATGAAAATCGCCTTCTCCAATTAATGATTTGTAACAGTATAAACACTTATTCATTTTCAATATCTTTTATTGGTTTAACACTCACGGCTCCAATACAATTCTGACAACAAGCAAGAAGCAAAGCCATGCGGTCGTTGGGGTTGATTTTCCAGTTTTTGGTAGCCACATCAAGCAGCCACCCTTCCGGAATTAATCCTTCAAAAAATGGAAAAAGTCTGATTGATCTGTAAATTTGTTCAGAAACAGGCATTGAAAAAGTTAAAAATTGCTCAGAAAAGTTTTCTATATAAGAATTGTTATAGCTAAACTGATATTCTCCATCATCGGTTTCAACTAAAATACCAGCCACTATTTCATTATAATATATTTCTGCTGATCTCATTTTTCATTTTCCTTCATAAGTTTTCTTGAATCAACCGGAGCTAGTTCATGGCCAAACATAGCAAGAACTAAGTTCACTTTGTCCATATTTAAGTTAGTTTTACCTTGTTCAATTTTTCTGATTACCGTTAAGGCTACCCCACATCTCTCAGCAAATTGCTCTTGGGTTAGATTAACCTCTTTTCTGCGTTGTTTTACAAATTCTGCTAGATCCATTTTTATATGTAATTAAATATAATAACGCAATATACAAATAAAATATATGCAAAAACATATAATACTAGCAAATTACTTTAATTTATATTTAAAAGCATATAAAATTTATGTTTGCTGAGAGAGTGGGTAAGATGAAGTTCCTGATGATTGGTAAGATGAAAGGAACAACTAATTCTGTATCTTTGCAAGGTCGAGTTGAGTTAATTCCATCTGGATACCCGTGCCGGATAATCGTTCGAATGAATGCTTATCCGGTTCTTTTTTAAACCAATTGATGGTTTAGAGCAAGCCATTTATTCAGGTATCTTACATTTTTTGACAAATTATAATCTTCTTTAAAAACATCATTAATTGAGTAGTTCAGCTGCTGAAAATTGAATATATTTAAAGATATCGAATGCGTTTCTCAATATTACTTTTTTTTTGTAGAAATTCGAGCTCAATAATTATCCAATAAAAGCTTAAAACTTCTGCTTTTTGAGCTCTATATAATCATTAAGCGAGCTACATTTTATTACAATAAAGCTCAGTTGCATTTAAAATAAAGCTCATTATTTGAATACTTTGATCTATATATGCAGTATAATTGAGCTACATAAATAATAGAATGTTTTATTATGCCAATAGGTAAGAAAAAAAGAATACTTGAATATGTTGCTAATAACCCACTATTCTCATCAAAGGAAATTCACGAAGGAATAGGTGCAGAATTTGGATATGCAACGTAAAAAGATTATTAACTGAACTAATTTCAATTCGTTTTTTGTCTTGAATCAGTGAGAATTTGATTTTGTGAAACAAAATTAATTAGTCGAACTGATCCTGAGCGGACTCCACTGATCTTGTCGAAGTGAAGTCGAAGGATCTTGTGGGTTTTATTCCCTGTAGCTTGCTGCGAAAAATTTATTTTATTCCAACTTGATACCTCGTCAGCTTGCTGCGAGGTTGTTCAGTTTTTTGACCATTTCAAAAAAAGCATCATGATTACGATTAGCTCTTTTTCTAACAGCTTTTTGCTATTTATGCATATGCCTTACTGTGTGATTATAACTAAAAAACAAATTAGTAAAAGCAGGTTTTAACAATTGTTTTTTTTGCCTTATGGTTAGCGAGCCAATTGAGGCATTGCTGCAACAAAAAAGGAGCTCAATAAAAGCTCCTTTAAATTTTATATTTAATAAAGTCTATTCATCAAGTTTTCCGAATTCTCTGTCATTTACAGGCTGCACCGGACGGGCATTGTGAGCAGGCATGGCTTTTTTTAACGCTTCAATTTGTTCTGCACTGGCTTCAATATAGTCTCGGCGCACAAACCAGTTAACTCCTTCGGTACAAGGAGGAGTGGTTAGTGAACCTTCATAAATAAAATATTTATCATTTGCCGTAAATACTTTACCAGGACAAATTTCATCGGTAATTTCACTTTTATCGCCTGTATTTTCAGGAATAAATGGAATAATGTGGCTAAGGTATTCGTTTTCTGCCCCTTCTTTTATAAAAACGCCCATTACTGAAATTTCTCCATTTTCAGCCACATGCACAAAATGGGCTTCCCCGGCAAAAGCTACACCATCGAGGGTATGTTCACTGGGACAATGGAAGTGGAATTGTTTGAGTTCAAATACCTGGTTGTTTACAGTCAGTGTATTTGGTTTATCGCCAGTAACATTTACCTGAATAGAGTGGCCATTGTTTAAAAATTCGATACCCGAAATACAATTGTAGGTTCGTTCAAGAGTAACTTCTGTTCTATCACCTATACTTGATGATAAATCGATGGGTGACTGACGCTCTCCACTGCATGATGCATAAGCGGGACATAAGTCTGCCCATTTTTCGGGGCCTGCCTCACCACTATATTCCCAATGTGCATTGGCATTATTATCGCTTTTGACTTGGTGTTCTGTATCCTCACTTTTATCTTGTTTATGAGTACTCTCATCTTTTTTTGTTCCCGAACTACACGCTGTATAGGCAAAAAAGCTAATCACCCAAAGGAATAATTGTAGTGTTTTCATCATAAATTATTTTAGTTAATACATGTAATAATGCTAGATGCATCTGTTAAAAATAATAAAAAATTATGCGAACATAAACATAAAATGATTTTTTTGGAAAAACATTAGTGCTTTCATGCAATGCATTGATGGAATTTATTTGGTGATGGCTAATGAAAATTGAGAGGCCTCAATTTTTAATAAAAGAATTTCATTTCAAGTAACAACCTTCAGTTCACAATCTGCAATTTCATACAAGAAAAGCAGGTTGTGATTGTTGCCTGAAGGCAATTGAGATAGCTTATTGGTATTTCACTTTAATAAATCGGGGATGATAAATGGTTGCATCCTTTTGGATATCTTCCCAAAAATTCAATGTAATGGTATTGTAACTTATTAATAATTCTCCCGGCTTTGACAGATGATAGTGTGCTTTGGCATTGTAGGGAAACAGGTTTTTTTCTTTGTATTCAGGACAGGTATATACTTCATGAATTTCTCCGAAAGGACCCACCGGACTTGTGCCTACCTGAATACCTATCTTATCGGATATTCCCAATATGGTGAAAGTTAGCAAATACCGGCCATCTTCGGTGGGCGTAACGCTGAGCTCGTTGGAAATTCCATTGGTTATGGAAGCCACCTCTTCTTTGTTTTCATTCCACGTTGCGCCATCCCAAAAAGTCCAGGTATCAAAATCCTCGATAGTTGCAGGTAGTGTTCTTGCTGCAATTAACGATTTGTTTTTCTCCATAATGCCATAGATGTAAACATAACCATCGGGGTTTGGAGCATTGGCTTTTTTTGTATTTACAAATACTCCGCTACCAAAATATACCCTGCCCTGCTCGGGATGAACAAAGCCTAATCTGGTAGACATCTGTTCGTAGTTTGAAATTCCTTTTGATGTTGGTTCCTTAACTTTTAAAAGTGCAATATGGGTTTGTTCAAAATCAAATACATTGGGTCCCGTTTTATGCACATGATAGGCGAAAAGATAAAGTGTATTGTTTTTTTCATGATTAATAAAACCATCGCCTAACCAGAAGTATTCTCCTTCTTTTGACATTTCATTATCAGGAACAAAGTACGATGTTGGCTCACCCTTTTCGTTTGTATTGTATTCAAACGAAATGGCAGATGGATTCGGTTCATTGCCGGTCATCCAAGCGGTGGTATTGTTTACCATTACATTACCTGGTTTGGGTACATTGTTTTCCACTTCACCAATATAGGTGTCGCTAAAAATAAAGAGCGTTTTCTTGCCTTTCACTTGTTGTTCTTCACTGCCATCCAAAGGGATTGAAAAAATACCATCCGCCCCAAACCATCCTGAGGTCCGCTCCATTAAAGCCGTCCATTCGGGAGCCGGTTCGCTTGTAAAAGTTAAAGGTTTTAAAGGTGCGTTTGATGCCACTGTTTTATCAGCCTTGGTTTTCATATTACAACTACATGCAGCCAGTACAATAAATAAAGCGATACAAATTTGGGTTTTCATAATATTTATTTTTAGCATTTATTTTATTATCCTAACCAATATCAGGGCTACAATTATTGACAATTTTTTATAGCTATTCTGATATTATTCGGTTACATATTTATTAATAATATCTTTCCATATTAAATAGCCCTTGCCATTCACATGCAAACCATCAATACTATAAATTGGATTAAGTTTACCTGTGTCCGTTTTAAAGGCTTCGGTTAAATCAATATAGGTGATCGATTGCTCTTTTGTTATTTGAATCAAACCTTCATTTATCTTTAAAATACTGGCATTCGGACGCGTATAATGCACAGCATCGTCAACGGGCAAAACACTTTGAACATAAATTTCGGTCTTTGGCGATTCCGTTTGAATTTGTGCAATTATTTTTCGGTAATTGTTAAGTACATAATCCACACTTTTACCGTAGGCTAAATCGTTGGTGCCAATCATCATAAATACTTTGGCAGGATGCGATTCTGTTACTTCTGTTAAGCGATCGAGAATACCATCGGTGTCGTCGCCACCAATTCCACGGTTTTTAATGTTTGGATTTCCTCCAAACAATTCAAACCATTCGGCACCATCAGTAATGCTGTTACCTAAAAATATAATTTCATTTTCGGTATTTGGCAGGCTTTCAAAATGTTCTTTTTTATGATAATAGTATGCTTTCATGGCTTTGTTCCATGCCTCCATATCTTCGGCAAACTTATCATATTTCATTATTTCTGAAACTTCATTGCTGTCAAGTACGGTGCTTAATGATGGGGGAGCATCCTCAGCTTTTGAGCCCCATTTGGTATTGGGTTTCGATCCCATTTTCAATTGCAGTGTGCCCCCTTTTACAAGTTCCGAATGATAAAACCAGGGTTTGTTCAGTGACTCGCCATTTAATTTTGCCGACTGTATGTAAACATTCTCTTTTGATGCATTTTTTGCCTCAATAACAAAGGTTCCACCGGGATAATATTTTTCATCTAAATGAATGGTTATTTTCTCGAATTTTGGACTTCCTATTTCGTACACCGGTTTTACCGATGCTCCACCGTCCATCTCGAACAATCCCATGGCACTCATAACATACCAGGCGCCCATTTGGCCTTGATCTTCGTCACCTAACCATCCTCCTTCGGGAGTAGTTCCGTAATAGTTGGCCATTATTTCGCTGGCCCATTTTTGCGTTAACCAGGGTTTGCCCGAATAATTAAACAGGTACGATGCCTGCATATTGGGTTGGTTGCCATGATTTATAGGCAGAATACCCATTCCATCGAGGCTGTTTGATCCCAAATGCTCGGAATTAAATTTGTGCGGTGCCGACGTTTTGAATCCTTCCTCCAGACGCTTATTAAATTCATCTTTACCCATTAAACTAATTAAACCATGCACATCGTGAGGTACAAAGTAAGTATATTGCCAAGCGTTTCCTTCAACATAGCCTGAACCTAACCAGGCAACATCGCCGAAAGGCTTGAAGTTTTCAACCCAGGAGCTGTCTGCATTTTTACGACGTACATAACCCACTTCAGGGTCAAAAACATTCTTATAATTAAAGGCGCGTTTAGTAAAAGTTTTGAAATCGCTTTGCTTATTTAATGCCAGAGCAAATTGTCCTACCGTCCAGTCATCATAGGCATATGCCAGAGTGTTTGATACGGGACCTATATTATCGGGAACAAATCCATATTTCATATACGATTCCAGATGTCTGTTTCCCACATATCCTCCGGCTTCATGTGCCTGTCCGGGTATTGTTTGCAGTTTATTAGCTGCTTTGTATGCTTTTTCAACATCGTAATTACGAATACCTTTTTGGTAGGCACTAACAATAAAGGATATTTGGTGAGAGGCAACCATAATACCAGAATATTCAATACCAGTAGGGCCTTTAGCCAACCAGCCGCCTTTATCAGATATTTCTAAAAATGAGTTTACCCATTTGTTTGTAATATCAGGTGTGGCAAGCGACCACAATTGATTCAGATTCCAAAAGGTAATCCAGAATCCATCGCTTCCATATACAGGCATAGTTGCATCGGGTAGTTGTTGTACCTTTTCATACATATCAACATATTTCCCATTTACATCGCTCCATGTGGTGCGGCCTGCATACGATCGATACATGTTGGTGTAAAACTTGGTTTTATCAGCTTCCGATCCGCCTTCAACCTCAATGGTTGAAAGCAAAGTGTTCCATGTTTGTTTGGCATCGGTGACAACCTTATCAAAGTTCCAATTGTAAGCATTAAGCTCAGTTTCAAGATTTAACCGGGCCTGCTCAACACTTACCAGCGATATTCCTGTTTGTACCATAATCTGTTCGCCCGCTTCGGTTTCAAATTCAACGAAAGCTCCAACATCTTTATGATCAAAACCGGAGGAGATTGATTCCACATTCCGCATGATATCCTCTTTAACCCATCCGTTGAAGGTTTTAAAGGGCTTATTAAAGCGCATAACAAAATGCAAGGTGTATTCGTTGTAATTAGCTTTTCTAAGGCTTTGTTGATACGATACACCCTCAATTTCGGTATCGCTTACCTTTTTAATTTGGGTGTATGATAATTCATATCCATATTCCGATGGTGTTAACAGGTCGATGAGTACTCTGGCCGAATCGGTTTTTGGATAGGTGTATCTTTGAAAGCCTGTGCGGGTGGTGGTGGTTAGTTCTGCTTTTACCTTATAATCATCAAGAAATACAGAATAATATCCGGCACTTGCTGTTTCGTTTTCGTGTTTAAATTTTGAACGGTAACCACGTTCAGGATTTTTCTCTGTTCCCGGTTGAATTTTTAAGGGACCGATGGTAGGTATTGTTAACAATCCGGCCATAGTCCATGAATGGATGTGGCTAAAACCGGCTATGTTATTAATATCGTATTCATAACCCGCTTTCCATCCCAATTCCTGATTGTCGGGACTTAGCTTTACCATCCCGAAAGGTACTGTTGGGCCGGGGAACATTATCCAACGCGAATCATGGGAACCAATTAATGGATCAACATAATCTACAGGTTTTTTGGATACTGATGTTTGGCTATGCCCAAACATGAATCCACCTAACAATAAACATATTAATACAAGTGTGCGCATGGTTTCTATTTTTTATTTTCTAGAGAATTTTTTTAAATTTTGTGTTTTGTTTGAAGCTTCTATTAGTGCTCATTATCTTCTTTTATCATCTCTACTTTTCCTTCTTTTGATTTAAGGGTGTAATAGTCTCCGGCGTATTTTACATGATATAAGTTTCCCTCAAAATGTAAGTTATTAATCTTTTTTAGCGGAGTGCCGGCAACATCGGGATAAAAACCAAAAAAGTTTTTAAGCATAACCTGTGACATGGCTATACCTGATGAGGATTCGCGATTGTGCCATCCACGTTCGGCAATTCGCACTTTAGCATTTTTTTTATATTTATTGTCGCCCCAAAGTTCGTGAGCTTGTGACCAAATTCCTTCGTTTGTGACCGGTTCTATGGCATGGTAAAAATCAAGAGCCTTATCGGGAAAACCCAATTGCGATAATGCATCCATTGTTCCGGCAGGCCATCCATCAAAGGCGCCAAGTGGACCATGATCGGCTCTGTCTGATTGTTCTGCTGCCACATCGCTTAATGATTGGGCACGCATCCAATTATCGGTAATAAGTTCGCGATATGCAAAATCCATCATTTCAGCTTTTATATCTTTAGGAATATCATTAGGCAGATAGCGTCCCATAAACATAAAGTCGAGGCAATGGCGAACCTCAATTTTTTCACCGTTAGGGTAGAGACTATTCCAAACGCCATTGCCTGCATATAATTTGAGTAGGCGTTCAACCATTTGGTCGGCTTCTTTTAAAAACTGATTGGCTTTTTCGCTGTTGCCTGTTTTTTTATAAAAAGCGGCAGTTTCGCGCATCATCCAAATGTAGCCTGCATTAAACGAAGGCACAATATGCTTATATGTGGGAACGCATTCCAGTAAGTTCCATTCATCGTCGCCAAAATCGGCTAGTTTGTAAATATCATCCTCAGCACCTTTTTGTCCATGTATTGAGATACGTTTCCAATTGGTGGCGTAATGTTCAAGGTGCTGTAATACAGTTTTACCTTCGAGTTCTTTTTCCAGAAATTCATAATCGCCTGAAATGGTAATGTAGGCTCTAATCATTTGAAAAAGTGCCCAATAGTTTGCTGAATATCCATTTCCAACCCCTTTGCCTCCAAAATTGTCCTGACCATAATTTTTGCTCGGGTCAATGCTGATCCATGAGCTGAGATGTTCTTTCATCATTTCAGGATCAACCGTAGCCCAAAGTGTCGACCATTCTGTGATGTCCCAGAAAAAAGTGATGGATGCTCCCCAGCGAGGTCCTCCTGTAAGAAATACTTTTTTATGTTGAGGCAAATTGGTATTCATCAGGTATAACATGGTGAGCGGCCCGGTGTAATATACCTTTTTTGCCAATGCATCGGTGGTTTCTAAAACCGGAAATGTACCTGAGAGTATTTCGTTGTTAGGTGTAAACAACTGTTCCCAACGATGCTTCCATTCACTTTTAGTATTAGCAAATTCACTGTCAAAGCTATTCTCCAGGTTCACTAAATTTTCTTTTACTAACTTTTCATCATCACCATAGGCCATTATATATTTAATGGTTAGGGTCTGTCCCGGTGCTATTTCTCCTTTTAAACGAGCAGTTCCACCGCTGTTGTAAGTGGTGATTTCAGCCTCTTTGTTTAGTAATGTAAACCCTGTTATGGCATTTGTTTCTGTATCAGAAATAAGAATTGTGTTATTGCTGGTTTTGGCCGTATGTTTTTTGCATTGAAGCAACTCTTTGTCTGTTGGCCAGGAAGAAGCTACATTTTTTGAAGTGGGTTTTCCATCAACAAGTTCTGTAACTATGGCTTCAGTTGGCTTTTGGCTTTTACCAATATGTTTACGTACATTCTCAACCTCATCGTCTCTTTTGGTTGTTTGTCCGTCTATTTTGGGGTAGGGATACCACCATTGCCAGTCACCATCATATTTGCTAATAAACCCAATAAAGTCTATTTCAATATCAAAGGGTTGGGATTCTTGTAGCGTATTGGTAAGCTCTATTTGCCACATAATGGCATCTTTTTCAACTGGCATTCTTGTACTGCTTTCTATCACAAAACCATCATCCGTTTTTGTTTTGCGAAGAGCCTGATAGGGTTGCCAGCGGAATTCTTTAACCAGCGGAGTCTTTCCATTTAAGCGAAAACTTCCGGTATGATAACCTCCGGAGTAGGGTGCAGCAACAAACCAACTTATCGAACTCATATCATGATTCACTAAGGCTTGTCCTCTAAAATTCCGTATTGAAGGTTCCATATCCACAGTATCAACCGATACCCATTTTCCTGAAAGCTCTTCGAGCGAAGGAATATTGCTTATTATATCGCTTTTTTTGACTTGATTTTCACAGGACCAAACAGTTATGGCCAGAAGTGCAAATATTGAATAGATTTTAAACATGGTATTAACTTATATGTTTGAATCGAGTTGTTGTAATGCATATGCGTAAGCACCTAACATGATCGCTTTGCTTCCGCCCAGTTTCGATAAACCAACAGCTGTGCGAGGCATATCGTCATATTTAATAATACGCTTAGTGCCTGGAACCTGAATTTCACAAACATTTCCATTGGCAAATTCTTTAAATACCGATTCATCTTCCAAATTAAATATTTTAAAAGAGAGTCGGTTTGATTTTTCACCTCGGAAATTTTCGTACTGTCTGTTAAGTTCTTCAAACATTGATGGCGAAAAAAGATCCCAAGCTGCTGTTATACCGCCGCCTAAAACCACAATGCCGTCAATTAATGTAACAACATTGGCAATGGAGCTTCCAAGGGCTTCGCCATACATTTTGTAGGTTTGTATTGCGGCTTGTTTGTCACCTTGCATTTTGCCTTTAGCAATGTTATAAATATCTTTTGGCATAATAGAGTTATTAAACTCAGAGCCTGATTCTTTTGCATATATTCGTTGAATAGCTCTAGTGCTAACACTTTCCTCAGCATTCCAGTTTGAGTTGAATTTATTGAGGGTATTATGAATTTCGGCGCCACATGAAGTATCGCCTACCAAAAGATGGCTATCCAATACTAATCCGCATCCCATTCCTGTTCCCAATGTAATACCAATTACATTTTTGAATTTTTTGATACTGCCTTCTGCTTTTAGTTTGCTATTCAGGTCAGGAAGTAAGCCTGCTAAGGCTTCGCCATAAGCAAACAGGTTGCCGTCGTTATTAATGAATACAGGGAGATTAAACCGATCTTCGAGCATGGGACCTAAGGCCACACCGCCTTTAAAAGCGGTGAAGTTTGGCAGATCGCCAATTATACCTTTATCGTAATCGGCAGGACCGGGAAAAGCAAAGCTAATGGCATCGGCCGGATATTTTAAGAGTTCAATGAGCTTATCAAAGCCCTGAGCAATAGTTTTTAAGCATTTATCGAGATCATCAGCATGCGCAGGGAAGGTAAAAGGTGTTGTCACTTCTTTATTTCCCTTTATGGCTGAAAAAACAAAATTTGTACCTCCGGCATCCAGAGTAAGTACGGTTCTGTTGTCACTGTTTGGATTTATCATGATGTACTATTTTTTATAGGATAATAACTAATTTTTTGAAGCATAATAAGCTGAATAACTAACATATAAAATACAGCCAACCAATACAAACAAACTTTGGGTAACTCCGAAGGAATCGCTTATTAAACCCATAATGGGTGGTATTACTGCACCACCACAAACGGCGAGTATTATCAATCCCGATATTTCATTGGAATATTCGGGTCGCTTCTCAATGGCAATGGTATATATTATTGGGAATATATTTGAAAATCCTAAGCCAGTAATAAATATCATTATCCACGAAAGAGTCAGGTTGTTTATGGCAATAATGCCGGCCAATCCTGCCAAAGTAATTATGGTGCTAACAATTAGAAAATTGATAACATTTAACTTTCTAAGAAGAAAAGCTCCTGCAAAACGGCCTGTCATTAATGCGGCAAAATATACACTTATTCCTATACTTGCTGTATCAAGATTAATGGCAAAGCGAGTGCTTAAAAAGTTTGCAATATTGGTGTTTATGGCCACATCGAATCCTACCATAAAAAATACCGACAATATCATTACAACAATATATTTTACTTTAAATAATTGTAGTACACTCTTTAAGGTAGCTGGTTCTTTATCGGATTTTGATTCTTCAATTTTTACCGATGATAACCAAAACGCTATCAAAACTGATATTGCTGCATATATTGGAAAAATAAGCTTCCAGTTACCTGTGTATCTGGCTAAGCCGGCTACCAACAAAGGTCCCACCATTGATGCTATGGCTTTTACAAATTGCGAAAGGCTTAAATTTGCAGCCTTGCTCTCTTTCGAGGATATATCGATAAGTAAGGGATTGGCTGATACTTGTAATATGGTATTTCCTATACCCAGAATAACAAAACCAATTACAGCTGTGGCATACGAATAGTGAATAAATGGTATAATAAGTCCAATTCCGGTAATAACCATGGCTAAAGTAACGGTTTTGCGTTTTCCATTTCTGTCCTGGAAAATTCCGGTGGGAATTGATACTAATGCAAACCAGATAAAAACCATGCTGGGCAATAGTTGCGCCATACTGTCTGATAAATTAAAATCTTGTTTAATATATCCGGTTGCAACACCCACAAGATCAACAAAACCCATAATGTAAAACGACATAAATACGGGAACCAGGTGCTTCAATGAAATTTGTTTATTCATAGTGTGTCTTTTAATAATTAAATTTATGAATTAGTTCTGATAAAGGCTTTTATGGTGGCAATTTCTTTTCCTTCGCTTATGCCATAGGGGCGAATAGAATATTCTCCAACTGTTGCTGGTACTATAAATGTTTCGGCATAATGAACTACAAAAGGTTCAAATGTGCCATTGGGGCTTTCAATAATGGCTTCGTCGCCATCAATTAAGCAAAGTACATTTACTCCATTATGGGTGTTGTGATTTACTTTTTTTGTAAACCAATGGCGTCGGGTTTCAATAAATTCCTGAGCGTGTAAGCCGGTCTTTTCTTCTCTCCAACCCTCACCTTGACTAATAGTTTCAAACTGGTTTATTAAATTGTTTTTAGTCCATTCAGTGGTTCTATCCCATTGAATAACCTGTTTACCATGTTCCACATTAATGGGACGTGGTTTTCCATCCATTCCAACTCTGCCCCAATCCCAAAGTTTAAATGTAAATATGTAGGGTGTTGAACTGATTTCAAGTACCATTGAATCTTTTCCAGAACAATGTACAGTACCTGCCGGAATTAGGAAATGGTCATGTTTTTTTGCATTCCAAATGTTAACATGTTTATCTGCGTCAAAAAATGAATTGTTTTTTTCGGCCTCTTCCAGATCGCGAATCATTTCCTGAGGCTTTATCCCCTCTTTTAGTCCAAGATATACCTCTGCGCCTGGCTTTGTATCCATTATATAATAACTTTCATCCTGAGTGTAAGGAATTCCAAATTTTTCCTGAATATACTCCGTAACCGGATGAACCTGCAAGCTTAAATTACCGCCCCCAATTGTGTCTAAAAAGTCGAAACGTATGGGGAACTCATCACCAAAACGACCATAAACCGCTTCGCCCAATAATTCTTTGGCCTGATAAAAAACCAGATTGATGGATGGGATTTCAAATAAAATATCACCAAATTGCAATAGCAAACTGTTCTCTTCGGGAATGCAGTTAAAACACCATGCAAAATTTTCTTGTGTTTTGTCCAAATCGCATACCTCTTTCATCCATTGTCCACCCCAAGGACCTGCATCAAAAAATGGCACTACACTAAAGGGTTGTTTTGTGGCTTGTTTTAGTCCTTTTAAAACCGCTTGACCTGTTGCCAATTTGGGAAATCCTTTTTGGTTGGTATCCAACACATAATCCCATTTGTGCATCAGTTTCTTTTTTAAGCGGTCGCATACCCGCCAATCGACAAAAAAAGCTCTTTTGTACTGTGTTTCAACCTTTTCTTCATTGTTAGATATCCCAAGATTGCTAATCTCGTTTCTTCGCATGCGCTGCTGAATTTCCCAGCGAGCCATGTCGGCATATATCAAAATATCTGGATTTTCAACAAATAGTGAAGCACCATAACCAAATATTATTGTTGTTCCTTCGGTTGTTGTTTCAATATTGTTTTTTGCTTTTTCGAGTTTGTCCTTATCAAAAAAGTCTATCATATTTAATCGGGTGAGATACCCAAATATTCTATCGTCGGTAACATCTTGTTGTGTGAGGGTTTTTATCGAATCTTCGGAGAGCATGGTATTTTCAGCTAAAACCAGATTCGTATAGCTTAGGTGTTCTTTTACCCACGTTAATAGTTCATTAAAATCTACTCCTTGATAGCATTCAATTACTACTGTTTTTTTACCGTTTATACTATTGCTGAGAGCATTTTCTATTTCTTTCCCAATTGCTTTCCAGCCTAAGTAGCATGATTTTTCTTCCCCTCTTACTTCAATTGTTGGATATTTTTCAAAGCCCATTTCTTTATTCTTCAAAGTTAAATTCTTTAATTGTTTCTTGATTCTGAAAATAAATCGAATTTTAATAATAACCTTCGTTTTGTTTCAGTTTAGCGTTTAAATCCATCTCCCTTTGCGGAATAGGAAAAAGATTATTATATTCCTGTGGATTGGCCAAATCGCCTTTTGCCCTTTTCACATATTCGATTAGATTACCGGTTCTTACCAAATCAAACCATCGATGTCCTTCATTTACGGTTTCAAATCTTTTCTCTTCTAATAGCGCATCACAGAAATCGTCCAAACTTAACCCTTGTAAATCGGGAAGTAAGGTATCGTTACCATTTCTAGCTCTTTTGCGAACTTGGTTTACTGCTGCATATGCTTCTGTTGTAGGTCCTGAATTTGCTTGAGCTAAGGCTTCGGCATATATTAATAGTATTTCAGAGTACCTCATTACCGGAAAGTTTGCACTGGATTGTCCGGTTTCATCAGGTTCATAAACATCTTGATCCCAATGTTTCCAAATATGAGGATCGAATTTATTTGGTCCAAAATAGTCGTATGACTCAAAAAATGTAACCTCCTTACGATAATCATTAGTATCAAAGCTATTAAAAAGGTCATTGGTGGGTAATATTATTTCCACTCCGGTGGGAAAAGCATATATTGATGGTAAACTAGTTATTACTATTCTTGATTGTTCCTTTGGATCGCCCGAATAAAACTGCACTTCAAATACCGATTCTATTCCATTTACATAGGCTTCTTTAAAATTATTGGCATAGTCGTTATGCAGGTCGTAAATTTTGAGATCAATCACTTCTTTTGCTTTTTTTGCTGCCAGCGACCAATCACCTCTTGTTAAATGTATTTTTGCCAAAAGTCCTAACGTAGCTCCTTTTGTTGCCCGGCCCTTATCGTTTCCGCTTGTGTATATTTCCGGAAGCTTTTTAGAAGCCCATTCTAAATCGGCTATTATTTGTCCATATACTGTATTCAACTTGGTGCGTTCAACATCAAGATTATTTGTTTCAAAATTAGGTTCAAGAACTAAAGGAACATCACCAAACATACGAACCAAATTGAAGTAAAATAAGCTTCTAAGAAACTTAGCTTCACCCAATATCCTATTCTTTAAGGTGCTATCCATTTGAATCTCCGGCACTTTTAAAAGCACTACATTAGCTCGGTTAATACCATCGTATGATCCGGCCCATATATCTTTTATATAATTGTTGTCGGGTTGAATATTAAACTGGTTTAATTGATGTAGATTTGGATCGTTTAACGAAGGCCGGGCGTTGTTATCATCGGAAGCAATATCCTGAACCAACCATAAATTTGAATTATAAAGTTTAGTTGATCCCAAGGCATCATAAACTCCATTTATCGAAGCAAGTGCATCATTTTCAGTCTGAAAATAATTTTCAAATGTGGGTCTGTCTTTAATTGTAAAATCTAACGCATCTTCACAACCACATAGTAATGTTGTAAAAAATGCTATTATGTAAATTTGTTTTTTCATTAGAATAAAATTAGGTTCAACATTTGTTTTTCATATTTTTGCAAAACACATCTCTAGCATTTTGATTTCAATTACCATGCAACCCCATGTTTTAGTCATCTCCTTTTACTCTCCCGATTGCTCGGGATCATGATAAGGCTTTGTTATTCTCCCGAATTCTCGGGATCATGAGCTTGCAAGCAAGGTTCGCTAAGTTGTGAACGAAGGTGCATGAGGGTTTCATCTGTATAAACTTTAATTAACTATTTGTATTTAGGTAACATATTTTTTTAACTTTCTTAATGATGAGGGTTTCATTATTATTATTTGTTATATTTTCAATTACAAAAAACTTAAATTAATACCTACTAAAAATACTTTAGCAGATGGGTATCCTCCATAGTCATAACCTTGTCTTGTATTGTCCTGGCCAAAACGACCTACTTCTGGGTCAAAACCTGAATATTTTGTTAGGGTAAGCAGGTTTTTGCCTGACACATAAACTTTTGCATTTTTAATTTTCAGAAGTTTAGCATTTTCCATTGGTATTTGATACGAAAGTGTTAATGTTTTGAGTCTTATGTATGAACCATCCTCTAAATAACGATCTGACATTTCTAAGTATTTAGCATCCTGGTTTGCTCTTGGATACACATTACTTGGGTTTTCAGGGGTCCAGCGATCTAACATGTTAATGGATGCATTGGAAAGCCCATTTCCTGATTCAAGTTCAAAGCGATTGCTGTTTAAGATGTCATTTCCATACACGCCTTGAATAAACGCAGTTAATTCAAAATTTTTATATGAGAAGGTGTTGTTAAGGCTCCATGTAAATTGGGGCAAGGCATGACCTATTATCTTGCGATCTTCAGCATCAATTTTTCCATTATTGTCTTGATCAATGTATTTAAAATCGCCAGGTTCTTTATTGTATTTGGCAGCTTCGGTCTCTTCTCCCAGTTGCCAAATGCCATCGGCTTCATATCCATAAAATGTCCCCATCTCTTCGCCTTCTCTAACAATAGACCATGTTCCAATTTTAAGTTTGTATTCGTCGTTTGTGATTTTTAAATCCTCATTTTCGTTTAAGCTTAAAATTTTATTTTTGTTAAAACTGATATTAAAATTGGTACTCCAATCAAATTCTCCAACAAAATTTTGAGTGTTAGCTGTAAATTCAAAGCCTTTATTTTGCATTGTTCCAACATTCAATAATGCTTTTTCAAATCCGCTGGTGTATGGTGTACTAGCCCAGTATAGGAGATCAAGAGTCTTTTTGTAATAATAGTCTGTTGTTAATGAAATACGGCCATTAAAAAAACCCATGTCTAATCCAAAGTCAAACTGTTGCGTGGTTTCCCATTTTAAATTATCATTTCCAATTCTTTCCATTGTATATCCGCTTGCTGGAGTTGAATTGTTAAAATAATACATGGTTGAATTTAAAGTTGCGATATTCTGATACATGGGAATCTTTTCATTACCGCTTGTTCCAATACTGGTTCTGAGTTTTAATGCGCTAAATGTATTCAGGTTTTTAATAAAGTTTTCTTCTGATAATCTCCAAGCAAAAGCCAAAGAAGGAAAGAAGGCGAAACGGTTACTTTTGCCAAATTTTGAAGAACCATCTGTTCGTCCTGTTAAGGTAAACAGGTATTTTTCCTGGAGACTATAATTGGCTCTGCCCAGGTATGAAATTAAGGCTTCTTCTGTAAAGCTGGCCAAAATGGTAGGCATGTCTTCAAAATCAGCAATACCTTGATATCCTAAATTATCGGATGGAAATCCGGTAGATATATTTATATGAGCTCGAGAGTTGGTTTTTTGATAGGTAAAACCACCAAGAAAAGTTATTTTATGTATATCGTTAATTGTTTTATTATATGTTAAGGTGTTCTCATTTAAATAGGTTGAACTTTCGGTAACAGCAAATCGGGCCTGACCGTCGTTGATTGAACCAGAATAGATGAACCTAGGGGTGTACATATCTTGTGTATTTTTATAACTATCGAGGCCTCCGCTAATTTTTAACTTTAAATGGCTATTTATATCGTATTGCGCATAGATATTTCCCATAATTCTGTTAACCTTACTAATAGCCTCCACTTCTTTTGTTACTGCTACTGGATTATCCAGCCATCCATCGGCAATGGGATCCTTTAATGTATATTGCCCAGTTTCATCATATATTGGTAATGTGGGGTTAAATATTATGGCTGTATTTACCACTCCAGGAAAAAAACCACCCGGAGTTGAGCTACCTACAGTATTGGAATTGGTATTTGTTAATGATAGACTGGTACCTGTTTTTAATTTACTTGTAACTTTCCGGTCAAGATTAATTCTGCCTGAGTATCTATCGAAATCAGAACCTACAATAATTCCATCTTGTGAAAAGTAGTTTCCTGAAAGGGCATAGTTTGTTTTATCATCGCCACCTGAGAATGTAAGCTGGTAGTTTTGCATGGGTGCTGTTCTATATATTTGGTCTTGCCAGTCGGTACCCGAACCTAGTGATTCAGGGTCTGGATAAAGTGGATCGTATGAAGAACCATTGGGTGTTGCATTTAATCCGGCTTCATCGTATAATTTGGCAAACTGTGTGGCATTCATTACCTCAATTGCTTTTATCTGCTCCTGTATACCAAAATATGCATCAAAAGTAATTTTATCATTCCCCGATTTCCCTCTTTTTGTTGTGATAAGAACAACTCCATTTGAACCTCTGGCTCCATAAATTGATGTTGCCGAAGCATCCTTTAACACACTCATTGATTCAATATCACTTGGGTTTAACGAACTTAATGCATTTTCTCCTGGACCGCCTATCCACGAAAAATTATTGGAACTCATTACCTGAACACCATCAATAATATAAAGAGGTTCGTTTCCTGCAACTATAGAGTTACCTCCTCTAATGCGGATTGATGTGGCACCCCCTGGTTGGGCAGATACCTGAGTAACCTGAACCCCTGAAATTCTTCCTTGTAATGATTGATCGAGTGAGGTGACTGGAACTTTCTTTAAATCTTCAACGCTTACGGATGCTACCGATCCAGTTAAATCACTTTTTTTAACTGTTCCATACCCAATGGCAACAACCTCTTCCAGATTTACTGTGGAGCCGGCCATAATAATATTAATGGTTGATCTGTTGTTAATTGCTACTTCCTGAGTTTCCATACCTATAAATGAAAAAACCAGAGATCCCAATTTATCACTTACATTTATTGAATAGTTGCCGTCAAAATCGGTTATTGTTCCATTGCTTGTGCCTTTTTCTACAACGGTTAAGCCGGGTATTGATTCCCCGCTTGAATTATCCGTTACAGTTCCGGTTACGGTAAATTTATTCTGAGAATAAACATTACCTGCTGACAGGATTATACATGAGTAAATAGCGATTCGGAGAATGGAATTTACATATGTGCTCATTTTACTGTTTACAGCATTCGATGCAAATAATTTTTTCATAAAATAATGAATGTTTTCAAGCTGTTAATATTATTTTTTCTATTCCTAAATGATTAAAATAACTTGGGGATAGAATTTTTCTTTTATTTATTTTCGATATCAGATGATCAATCTATTTTAATTAACTTTTTAGTTACACAATTTTCTCTGTTTTTAAGAACGCAATAATATATCCCATGGGGTAGGGCACTTATATTAATTGTCTTTGTGCATGCTCCCGGAACAATATTATTATTAATTCTTTTTTCAATTTGACCCTTTGTATTATAAATGGTAAATTCCGTATTATCATTGTTAGCTGCAACAAACTCAAGGGTGATTTCATTTTGAGCCGGATTGGGATAAAGCTCAAAACTATATAATTTGTCTTTCTTTTTTATTGTAATTAAATTAGCAGCAAAATCATTATCAATTAATTCATAGGGTACTCTAATAAAATTAGGTCGGTATATTTCAACATTATTAAAAATTTCCCAGAAGTCTCCATTTGTGTTGTATGAAATGAGCAGTTCATTGTTTTCATCAAACTGAGGGTGTGCATATGCATTATAAGTAAATGTATTGTCATATACAATTGGCGTTGTATATAGAATTTTTTTGTTTTCCCATGGTCCCACAGGAGAATTTGAGGTGAAGGAATATATATTAGCTGAAAGCCAAATGTCTTGAGTAATTAATATATATTTATTTTGATGTTTGAAAACGCAGTACTGCTGCGATACCTGAAAGTTATTAATGGGTTCTGTAGCAGTGGGATCATCAGACCAGTTGCTGCCATTATAAAACTCCCAATTATTACTAATATCTCCTGTAGTTCTTGCTATATGTGGATATGGAATTTTATATTCTGATACAGTATGGTCTTTTCGTCCATAAATGTAAGTGTAAATACTATCGCGAAATAGCCGATCGCCATATAAAACTGCATTTTCAGAATAGTAGGGTAATTCGTTAATTTCAATAAGTTGGATTTCAGGAAAAGAAAAACTAGCAACATCGTGTCCTGCATATACAAAATTCCAGCCTGGGGTTCCATTTGGGTCGGTAGTGAATTTTGCCAGAAATATTTTCAGAATATTGTTTTCAACTATACCATGATCTGGCCAATACCATGTTGAATCGGGCATGGTGGTTTGTATAAATTCGCTAGGATTTTCAAAAGTTCCTCCATACAGTGCCCTTAATGAATCATTATCCATTATTAGAGCACAGTTTCTTATCATTTTTGCTCCCTGAACTATTGAACCATCTTCGTTAACTGTGCCAATAAAACTATCTCCAAAAAGCCAAAGGGTTCTATTATCGGGTAAATCAATTGAATAGGTCGCATCACCAGCAATCCAACCTCCAGAGTTACTCCGTAAAAGGCTATTGAATTTAATGTCGCTATAAATTGATTGAGTCATAGCCTGTAGCTTACAGAGTATTAATATGACTATAAATGAGATGATTTTACCTTTAAGTATTTTCATTTTTTTTTGATACCAAAAAGATTTTATTTTTTAAGAATAGAAATGCGCCAACTAAGATAAATGGGATACTTAATACTTGTCCCATTTTCAAAAATGATATGGCATCAGATGGGGTTTGGTTTTCTTTAATAAATTCAAAGAAAAAACGACTTATAAATACAAGTAGAAAAACCAAGCCCATAAGCTCGCCATTTTTAATTTTATCTTTATTCTTTATATAATAATAGTATGCTAATAAAAAAGTTGCCAGATATACTATTGCCTCGTACAACTGAACCGGATGTTTGGGAATATTAGATACTTTTACAAAAATAAATGCCCATGGAACCGATGTTTGTATTCCAATAATTTCGGAATTACACAGGTTACCTAATCTGATAAAGCTTCCAGTTAGTAAAATCACAACTGCAAATCGGTCTAGTACCCAAAGGATAGGTAGTTTTTTATTTCGAGAATTTATTATTAAGCCAAATAGTACACCTATTATACCACCATGACTTGCCATTCCCTCGAAGCCTGTAAATACTGCACCTTGTCCTAAAACGCCACGCCAGGGTTTAATTATATCTAAAGGAAACTTTAGGTAATACTCGGGTTCGTAAAACAAACAATGCCCTAAACGACCACCTATAAACATTCCCAAAACGATATAAATGCCAAATGATTCTAATGTTTTAAGCGGAACATTTTCCGAAATAAACATTTTTTTTATAATAATATACCCAAGATAAAAACCCAAGGCCATCATTAAGGAATACCATCGTATGGAAAAACTTCCAATTTTAAGAAATACAGGATCAAAGTTCCAAACAATGAAATTAAAAATCATTCAAATATAATTTTTGAAGAAATGATTTAAAAAAGTACTCATAGAAAATATGAGTACTTTTTATTTTAACATTTAATTAACCTAACCTACCTATTTATTTTAGTAATATTTTTTGTGTTAAAATTTCGTTATTGGCAACAATTTTCAAAAAGTAGACACCTTTTGGGTACTCGTTCAAATCAATTGAGTTATTTGCTTTGCTTATATTCAAAACATTTAACTTTTTTCCTGATACATCATAAACAGTAAGTTCTGTTATGTTATTTGTAATTCCATTAAGGTTAATTGTTACAATGTCGTTAGTTGGGTTTGGAAATACAGAAAAACTTGCTTTTTCATTTAATGTAATACTATTTGGATTTTCTGTAATTATTATTGGCATAGGATCGCTTAAATCATCTGCTGGATTTCTGTCCCAATAATCTTTATCGCCTATGGCATATCTAAGATAAAAAGTACCAACGTTTGCATCCGTATTAATGGTCACGGTAAAAGAAAGGCTGTCAAAAAACGACATATCTGCATTTTCTAATGTTTCAGATCCCCACCAGTGGTAATTATCAGGAGAACCTATTGAGTCTTCAAGCATTGTTGATACGCTTGCACTGTAACCTAATGTTCCATTATTGTCATATTGTGAATCTGATGCAATAATTGAAAATGCAATATTGTCTGTAACAGTCCATCCATCAGGAACTAATACACCAAATAATCCAATGTTTTGTAAGTCTGGACCCGTAAAGTCATTATCTCCATCATCCTCCTTTACAACAATATTAACATCAAATGAACTGTTTGAGAGCCCCTCTGTTGGCTGATCGATTAGATAGAACTTATAACAACTTGAAAATAATACAGCTAAAAAAAGTAAAGCTGTTAACCATCCTGCTTTTTTGCTAAGGAATTTTTTAAAAGTAAAAAGTGTTTTCATAAGATTTAAAATTTAGTTTAAAAAAGTTACTTGTCCATATGTATGAACAAATGTAAAATATTAATTCAACTTATCAAAATTTGAAACTTAAAAAATAAAATATTTGTCTTAAAGTTTTTTATAAAATGTTTCCTAAAATACTAGCTGCAGAATAGTTTGTATGTTATTCATGATAAATGTGTTGTGTGTTTCGAAGAGGGGTGTTTTAGATGCTGTACTTAATTAAAAATCTGCATGAATCATATTAAATGGTACCCTAATAAAACGTGGTCTGTAAATATCGGCGTTTTTAAAATGATCAGAAAGTAAAAAACTGTTTGTGTTATATGAGATTAGCAGAGAGTTGTTTTCAATAAATTGAGGATGAGCGACAGCATTGTAGGTGATTAGATTATGCTTTGTTTCAGGTAGAGGTGTGGAGTATAATTCTTTTTTATTGCTCCACCCTGTATAGGGTTTGTCTGAAGTAAAGGAACAGATTTTTGTACTGAAATCTCCCAGTTGTGTTATGTAAATATATTTTCCCTTCCGCTTCATAACAGTAAATTGTTCTGAACCATCCATTTCAATCATTGGAATTGATTCTGAAGAAATTGGACTCCATCCTTGTGTTGTTTGAAATTCCCAGTCAGCTTCAATGTTTCCTGCTTTAACTCTAGCTACGTAAGGCTTTCCTTGTCCAAGACCATAAATATAGGTATAGTCTTCATCCTCAAAAACAGCATGCCCAAAATGTATCTCTTTTTCATTGTTAAAATTAAAATGCACAATACTTGTTTGTTTAATTTCGGGCAATGAAAAACTAACCAGAGCGGTACCTTTCCATTCAAAACTCCACATTCCGGTATCGGATTGATGAAATTCAGAAACAAATACTTTTAATTCATTATTTTCAATAAATGCGTCTCCTGGCCAATACCATTGCATTTCCTCGGTAATTGTAAACTCTGAATCTATCACTTTGGGGGGAATTATCATAGAATGATCGCAACCCTCAATTTTTTGATAGAGTGTAGTTAATTCATTTCCATCCTGAACAACAAATGAATTTCGAATATACATTGGATTTGTTTTTTTTCGCGAACCATCAGGCTCAATTGTACCTAAAAAAGTATCTCCAAAAATCCAAAGGGTTTTTCCGTCAGGCAGTTCTACAGAATACGTGCCATCACCTCCGGTAAAACCACCACCGGTTCTTTTAAAAAGATCTGAAAAATAGGAATCTTCTTTAACTTCAACAGGGGTATTGGTATTTGAACATGATAATAAAATATTGATTGAAAATAGTATTCCAATATTGATGATTGATTTAAGTGTTAGGTGTTTTATTTTAAATAATGAATTCATTTCATCTTTCACTTTCAACTGTATATACAATACTATCTGATCGGTAATAGCCCACGTTAAATTCAATGGGTCGGTGTCCGGGATCGTAAACAAACCTTTTTCTTTTTAATATTGGGTCGCCAATCTTCAGTTTAAGTTGCGTTGCCAGGCTCTTGTCAGCCGCTCTTGCAGTAATCTCCTCTTTTGAAAGTTTAGCTATTATTGCATAATCATTTTTAAGAATTTCATATAGTGGTCTTTCAAAATTTTCAGTACCCGTAAGTCCAATCCTTGGATGAAAGTAGGATACAAAGAAAACAAAGGGACCATCTTCATTACCTCTTAAACGTTCCATTTTTAAAACCTTGGAGTTTTCTTCAATTCCAAAGAAGGTAGCAATGCGCTTTTCCGGTTTAACCCAGGATAATTTCAATTCGTAATTAACTACTTTCATACCTTTCGATTGCATTTCCTGAGTAAAGCTCATCCAGTTATGAGCCTTGCTATCAACTGGTTTTGTAACTTTGGTACCAACTCCCTTTTTTCTAAATAATAGCCCCTCATACACCAGTTTATTTGTGGCTTGCCTTAAGGTGTTCCGAGAAATCCCAAGTTCATTAGACATATCAATTTCATTGGGCAGCAATTTTCCATCTTGATACTCTGGTAGATTAATCATTTTACGCAATAATTCTTCAGCTTGCAGGTATAAAGGAATTGCACTATTATGGTCTATTGATAATTTCATATTTTTTATTTAATAATCAATGTTCAAATGTATGAACATATATTTAAATCTGCAAAAAATTTATTTTAAATTGTTAAAAAAAGGCAGCAATATAAAAACGAAGCTTACAAATAGATAACGGATCACAGAAAAAAATTGGGGTTAAAATAAAATCAGTTAGATATTTAATATTAAAGATGGCGATGCATGAAGATAATTTCATCTGTATAAACTTTAATTAATTCTTTGTATTTCTGTAACTTATGTTTTTCAATTCATTTGTGGTGA
>JAEINW010000045.1 GCA_016342715.1 Salinivirgaceae bacterium
TAGTGTTTCACAAACAAAGTGCAGTGAAATACTTACAAGAACTAAATCGTGAGCGAGAATCGCTCAATTTGGGTTTATATCAAATGACAAAGAGGAAATTTTACTAGAGAAGTCAAGAAAAATATCATCAATGTTATTTAAGTTAATGAAAATCAGAAAAGAAAAATTCTAAAATTAAACTTCCGGTTACTATTATTTGGATTCCGGTATCCGGTCTCCAATTTTCGGTTTCCGATTATAAAAATAAAGTTATGATAAATACCAATAGTCTGACCAAAGTATTCCGTACCGACGAAGTGGAGACCTTCGCACTAAACGGAGTGAATGTTAATGTGAAAGAAAGTGAATTTGTAGCTATTATGGGACCTTCAGGTTGCGGAAAATCAACCTTGTTAAATATTATTGGCTTGTTGGATAATCCTACCGAAGGCAGTTATGTATTTAACGGAAGTGAGGTAGCAAAATTAAAGGAGAAAGACCGTACAAAATTCCGTAAAGGAAATATCGGTTTTGTATTTCAAAGTTTTAACCTGATTGATGAGTTGAATGTTTATGAAAATGTGGAGCTTCCACTTATTTATTTAAATATGAAATCTTCTCAACGTAGGGAATTGGTTGAGCAAGTTTTAAAACGAATGAAAATTGGGCATCGTGCCAAGCATTTTCCTCAACAACTTTCGGGTGGCCAGCAACAAAGAGTTGCCATTGCAAGAGCAGTAGTTGCCAACCCAAAATTGATTCTTGCCGATGAGCCAACCGGAAATCTTGATTCAAAAAATGGGATTGAAGTAATGAATTTACTTACCGAATTAAATCAGGAAGGAACCACCATTATAATGGTAACACACAGCGACAGAGATGCCGGTTATGCACATCGCACCATTAATTTGCTGGATGGAGAAGTAATTGTTGAAAAAATGAATGTTAATTAGGCACATGAATATTCGTAAAACGCCTAATTCATTTATTAGCAATGAGTAGAGGCAAAATGTAATTTTACCATTGGGGTCAATAAATTTTGAACAGAAGTGTTTGAATTAATGAAAATTAAATGATTCAAAAAAGCATAAAAATAGGATTAAGGCGCTTGTTAAAATTTAAGGCATATTCCTTAATAAATATTATTGGACTTGGAATAGCGGTATCGGTGTGTCTTGTAATACTATCGTTTGTAGCTTATCATTTTAGCTTCGATAAATTTATTGAAGATAATGAGAATAGCTATAGAATAATATCACGTTATGGTGATGGAACCTATAACGCCAATACCTTTGCTTGTTTCGACAATGTGTTAGATAATTGCGCCGAAGTAAAATCATACACCACATGTTATAATATTCATAACATTGACGAGCTTTTTGTTGATGATAAAAAGATAAAGGTTGATGAGTTAAGCTTTGTAAACGAATCGTTCATTGATTTTTTCTCTCCTAAAATGCTTGAAGGAGAAAGAGCATCGATTAATCGGCCAAATACCATGTTTGTGACTCCTAAAATGGCGAAAAAGCTTTTCCCTAATTCAAATGCAATAGGACATTCGGTACTTGTAAGATCATTTACAGCAAATCAGGATAGTTTAATAGCTTATACAATAACAGGAATTATTGAAGCGTTACCAAATACATCGCATATTGGGTATGATGTATTGCTTTCGCAAAAGGGGCATTTCGCAAAAAGGGTTCAAAACCTTAAAGAAAGAATAGGATTTGGGGCAGCGGTTTATGTAAAACTTTTTCAGAATTCCGATATAAATGCATTTGAAAAGAAAATTTCTGATAAAGTTGCCCCGATTTTAGATGGAGTTCATGGGCCACCGGTGTCAGCGTTTAATCATCATTTACAAGCAGTTAGAGATATACATTTTAGTACTGATACTCAAAGGGAACAGCGCCCAACCATTCGTTGCTCATCTCTCAATATTTTATTAATTGTAGCTTTGTTAATAATGGCAATTGCTACCATTAACTTTGTTAGTATTAATACAGCACGGTCGCTTTTTCACCAAAAAGAATCAGAAATTATTCGCTTTCTTGGAGGAAGTAAACTGCACATTTTTAATCAGGTATTTGTTGAGGTACTTTGTTCAATTAGCATTGGGTTTATGCTCGCAATTGCGCTGGTGGAATTGTTTCAGATGTCATTGGCTACTTACTTCTTTAAAGATTGGAATATATCATTACATGATCAAAAATTTTGGTTTATAACTTTGGTATTATTTCTTTTAATAATTGCAATAGTTTCAATATTTTCTTTGTTAAATCAGAAAAGAGCAAAGAAGGAAGTCTTTTCGAAAAGGCAATTTAATAGAGCCATACCTTTGGTTGTTTTTCAGTTTGTAATGGTAATAGCATTAATAAGTTTCACCTTATTAATAAATAAGCAAATGAAATTCATAAATAAAAAATCGTTGGGTTACACTAGTGAAAATGTGTTGGTGATTAGCTTGCCTCAGCGAAATGCAAAAATGAATGTTTTCAGAGAAGAATTATTAAAAGTGCCTGGTATTAAAAGTGCCGCAACTACTCACAATTATCCAGGATACAGTTTTTTTCAGGATCAAAATTTTTCAAGCCAATTGAACACCTTTCCTTTTAAGTTCGGGTTTATTGATCCGCATGTCATCCAAACTTTAGACATTAAAGCGATTAAATATTTTACCGATGCTAAGGAAAAAGCGATTAATGGATGGTTAATAAATGAATCTTTTTATAATCAGTTGCGAACCACCTATACCGACGAGCAAATTAGAACTGGCGATTTTCCATCAGATGAAAGCTTACCTGAAGATAATTCAGGAAGCAACTTTGTAGCATTGGGAGTAATCAGCGATTTTCATTACGCATCCTTACACGACAAAATAGAATGTTTTGCTTTTTATGTTCGCGATCCTGAAAAAACATTTAATCGTTTTATGCTTGCACGGTTTAATCAATCAAAAAGTAAAGAAGTATTGCAAGCTATTGAAAATAAAATGAGTGAAATTTACCCAGGGCAACCCGTACGATATGATTTTTTAGATGAGCAATTACAGGCTCACTATAGTTCAGAACAAACTTTAATGAAACTTATTGATGCATTTTCGATATTGGCCATTTTTATTTCATGTTTGGGTTTAATAGGCTTATCAATATTTACAACAGAAAAACGCACGAAAGAAATTGGGGTTCGAAAAGTAAATGGTGCAAAAACTATGGAAGTTATGCAAATGCTAAATAATACTTATATAAAATTAGTTTGCATTGCTTTTATTGTGGCTTGCCCTCTTGCTTATTTTGCCATGCATAAATGGCTACAGAACTTTGCCTACAAAACCACTTTAAGCTGGTGGATTTTTGCTTTTGCAGGTCTTTTAACTTTGATTATTGCAATAATAACAGTTAGCTGGCAAACTTTTAAGGCAGCCCGAAGAAATCCGGTGGAAGCTTTGAGGTATGAGTAAAATTAATTTAATCAGGAAGAAACCACTATCATTATGGTTACTCCCAGCGACAGAGATGCCGGTTATGCAGACCGCATTATTAATTTGCTGGATGATCAGGTGCTTGTGGAAAAGATGAATTTGAATTAAATATTAAAATAATATATCCCTTTAAACCACAATATGAATAATCATTATAAAAATTTTGTACGAAACTTTATCAAAAATAAAACAACCAACTTTTTAAATATTGGTGGATTAAGCATAGGTATTGCACTCACCTTATTATTAGGATGGTGGTCAATTAACGAAATGAATTTTGATAATTTCAACACAGATAATGATAGAATATATCGTGTTATTCGTGAGGGATTTATTAATAACGAAACTGTTAAAATAGGAACTGTTTTTGCGCCATTAGGTAGGGAGGCAAAAGCTAGATTTCCTCAGATTGAAGAAGCTATAAAACTTACAAAACTTTGGAAACAACGTTTTCAAGTTGGAGAGCTTGTCAATTATGAAGAGTCGATTTATTTAGCTGATAGTAATTTCTTTCAATTTTTTACATATCCCATTAAAATTGGCGATGAAAATACTTGTTTTAATGCACCCAATAATATTGTAATTACTGAAAGTTTTGCAAAAAAATATTTCCCAAATAAAAATCCAATTGGTGAAACAGTAAATACTTACGATAGAGATTGGCAGGTTTCGGCTATAATGTATGATTTGCCCAGCACTTCACATTTGCAATTTGATGCTTTGTTAGCAATGTCGGGAGTTCCCAATCTAGATAACAGTTCATGGGGAAACAGAGATGCGTACGGTACTTATTTTAAGCTATCAGAACATGTTGACAAGGATAAATTGGCTAAAAATATTACAGAAATGGCTCATGAAAGCTTTCCTCCTTATAAACAAATTGATATACACCATTTTATTCAACCCTTAAGCGATATTCATCTTAACACAGAATCTTTCCGATTTGATTATGCCTTAAAAAGCGATAAACGTTTTGTTTTGATATTTCTTTTTATGGCTATAGTTATATTGGTTATCGCTTGTATTAATTTCACCAATCTTTTTATATCCACATCATTCTTACGAGCAAAAACAATTGGAGTAAAAAAGACAAATGGTGCAAATAGAGGATCGCTTATTAAAGAGTTTTTTATTGAAACATCACTTTTTGTCTTGATATCTGTTTTAATTGGTATTGGCTTAGCTGTATTGTTTTTACCCTTATTTAATCAACTTGCGAACTCAAATGTAGCTTTTGATTTCTCTAATATTTATCTTTATTCTCTATTAATCGGCATTACCATTCTTACTATTTTAATGGCTGGAACTTTTCCGGCTTTTTACATTACAAAGTTTAATCCGATAACAACCCTAAAAGGAAAATTTAATGGAAAAAGTGTTTCTGTATTGCAGAAAGGTTTAGTTATTCTTCAGTTTGCAGCTTCTATAATACTATTAATTACAGTAGTTTCTATAAAAAAACAAGTGCATTTTGTTCAAAGTAGCGATTTGGGATTCAATAAATCAAATATAGTTTATGTTGATGCCACAGGTGCTTTTTCAGAATCATATCAATCCATAAAACAGGAATTGGAAAGAAATCCTGCAATTATAGAAGTCTCAGCCAAAAGTTGTCTTCCATCAGACTGGAATAATGGAAATGCTATTGCCTCACCTGAGAATAGAGAAAATCCATATTTAATGGAAATTTGTCGCATTAGTAATAACTATTTGAATATGATGAATATTGATATTATTGAAGGAGAGAATATAGCAAAATTTCATGATTCCATAAATTATGTAATGATAAATGAACAAGCGGCGCAGGTACTTGGTCTTGAAAATCCAATTGGGAGCACCATATTTCAATACGATGAGCCATTAATTGTAAAAGGCGTTTTAAAAAGATATCAAATCAAAGTCGTTACATAATACTGTTGATCCGCAAGTATACCGAAAGCTAACCACTGTTAATGAAGGTCATGTGTTAATGATAAAAATATCAGATGATTCTCAAATTGCCATAAATGCAATAAAAGAAAAATGGCAGGAAGTAAATCCAGAGTTTCCCTTTGAATATCACTTTTTAGAACAAACCTATGATGATTTATATCAGTCAGAAATAAGAGCAGGTAAAATTGTTACATGGGGAATGTGTATTGCCTTATTTATTACCATTATAGGATTATTTGCTATGGCTCGATATTCAACTGAACGAAGAACAAAAGAAATTGGCGTACGAAAAGTAAATGGTGCCAGGCTTACAGATATTTTAATACTGTTGAATAAAGATTTTCTAAGATGGGTAGTAATTGCCTTTATGTTGGCTATTCCGATAAGCTGGTATATAGTAAATGGTTGGCTAAATAATTTTGCATATCGTACTAATTTAAGCTGGTGGGTATTTGCTTTGGCGGGAGGTATTTCATTAAGCATAGCAATAATAACAGTTTCGTTTCAAACATATAGAGCAGCTATTAGAAATCCGGTGGAAGCACTAAGGTATGAATAAAATTGGCAGCCCAGTTGCTATCTGAATTAGGACAGTCTTAAATAATTTGGGGTAAACATTGCACCATGAGTAAGGGAGTATAAGCGAACAATTAATTAAATACAAATAATAATTATGTATCAACGTAACTTGAAAACATTTTTAAAGCACTTAAACAACAATAAGCTTTATGCCTTGGTAACCGTATTTGGATTTGCCATTTCGTTAACATTTGTTATATTATTAAGCGTATACATAAAAAATGAGATGGCTGTTAATGCCAGTCAAAAAAAAGCGGAGCATATTTATCGTTTAACAAATGAGGAATATGCAGGTTTTGCACCGCCCGTTGGGGCATGGTTACAAAGTGAAATACCTGAAATTGAAAGTTACACACGAATTTTTGAAAACAGCTCAATTGCTGCCAACGATCAAGGGACAAAAATTGGCTTTAATTATTTAATGGTCGATTCAACATTCTTTAACATCTTCACTTTCAATTTGATTGAGGGAAATAAAGAAAGCGCATTAAAAACTAAAAACTCAGTTGTGCTCACCAAAGAATTTGCTCATAAATTGTTTGGCACAGAATCACCAATAGGCAAACAAATATTTGTAAATAAAAATGTTACGTGTATAGTAACAGGCATTGTTGAAGATATTTCAACGCATTCAAATTTTAATAAATGTGATGGCATAGTAAATTTCAGATGCCTGGCTGATATTTGGGGGTCGAAACAATTATTGACTAGTTTAGGAAATAACTCTTTTGGCTTATACTTTTTGGCAAAACCAAATACCAACCTAGCCCTTAAAGCTCCTATTGTTTTAAGTATGTTCAAAAAAGATTTTTGGATGTATCAGGATGATCGATTTAAAACTGTTGTTTTTGAACCATTTGCTGAAACCTATTTTAGCAATATTCCGGGTATAGCCATTAAGCAAAATAGTAAAATATTACTAACTATTTTATCAGCAATAGTTATGTTAATATTAGTGCTAGCTATCATTAATTACATGAACCTTACCATTGCACAATCGGGTTTACGGGTTATGGAAACGGCTATAAAAAAATTAATGGGTAGTTCAAAACGAAGGTTAGTTGGTCAGTTGATTAACGAATCGGTTTTATTGTGTTTTTTTTCATTTTTTATAGCTGTTATTTTAAGCTTTTTGATTGAGCCAATATTTGGCAAATTATTAAATACTGAAATGCATTTATCCGAAGTAATTACTCTAAAGATAATTGGAATATCTGTGTTTTATATTTTTTTAATCGGGTTGATATCGGGTATTGTTCCGGCATTAATTATTGCAAAACTAAATGCTATTGAGGTAATTAAAGGTGGATTCAGGCGCAAAAGCAAAGGGGTATATTCACGCATATTAATTGGATTTCAGTACACGATTGTTATTGTTTTACTAATTGCAACAATAGTAATTTCAAAGCAAACTTCATTCATGAAAAATCATAGTCTGGGTTTTAATACCGAGAATATTGTTTGGTTTGATTATGTAATTAGCCCTAAATATAATGATGGATTAAGGAGTGAATTATTAAAAATACCCGGTGTAAAGAATGTGTCATTTATTGCAGGGAGTCCAATTGACGGTGGAAATAATCAATCATTTAAATACAATGATAAGCCTGTAAGTTTTCAGGAATTTATTGTTGATTCTGCATTTTTTTCAATGATGAATATGACGATAAGACCTACAGGTACTGCCTATTCTAAAGGTGGAATTTATTTGAACCAGAAGGCTGTTAAAGAATTAGATCTCGGAATCTTGCCCAAAACATTTAAACGCTACAGTAAAGAATTTCCAGTATTGGGAATAATTGATGATTTTAACTTTGGCTCGCTTCATGAAAAAATATCGCCAGCAATGATTTTGCAAATGGATACCAGCCACTATCCCTGGAATATTTTCGTTCAAATTGAAGGAGCTAATCAACTGGCAACACTCGAAAACATAAAAAAAAGTTATTCTGATTTCTCCGAGGGTCTTCCTTTTGAATGTGGTTTTATTAATGATGCCATTTCGGAATGGTATACCAAAGAAGAGCGAACATCTAAAATTGTCGGCTATTTTTCATTGCTTACCATTGTGATTGCCTCCATGGGGATTTTTGCCATGTCAATTTTTTACATTCAACAAAAAAATAAAGAGATAGGCATCCGCAAGGTAAACGGAGCCAAAGTGCATGAAATAATACAGTTGCTTAATTACAACTTTATACTGTGGGTACTTATAGCCTTTATCTTAGCTTGTCCTCTTGCATACTATGTCATGAATAAATGGCTGCAAAACTTTGCATACAAAACTACTTTAAGTTGGTGGATTTTTGCTTTGGCTGGGCTTTTAACCTTGATTATTGCAATAATAACCGTTAGCTGGCAAACTTTTAAGGCCGCTCGAAGAAATCCGATTGAAGCTTTGCGCTATGAATAAATTTTCACCACAAACCCCTGAAGGGGCTTTAGATTTGAATATTGAATTAAAATAGGAATAAATAAAAAAATGAAAAGCAGATCAGTTGAATTATCGATGTTTTATGGGGCATCTCCTGATATTATAGAAAAAGCTGCTCAACTAAGAAAAAACATGACCAATGCAGAAAATATTTTGTGGGAATTCTTAAGAAAACATAAAGTTATTGGCTTGCGATTCCGCAGACAACATCGCATTTCATTATTCATTGCTGACTTTTATTGCCATGCTATCAAACTTGTGATTGAAGTGGATGGCGGTTATCATAAAAATAGAGAACAAAGAGCATATGATATTGGAAGAACTGCAGAATTAAACGAGTTTGGAATTGATGTAATCAGATTTACAAATCAGGAGATTGAAAATGAGTTTTCAAGAGTAAAACAAGAAATAATAAAAGCTTGTGTTGAAAGACGAGATTTTTTGAAACAACTACCTGAATTATGAAAAATAATACATACACAAAAGTAGACTCTCAAAGTCCCCTTTTAGGTGAACTTAGCAAAGCGATCTCACGAACGGAGTGAGTAGTTAGGGGTAAAGAAGTTAAGCTGGCAAACCCTTAAAGCTACAAGGCGAAACCCTATTGACGCGTTGAGGTATGAATAAAGTTTTAGATTAAAAATAAATAAAATTTAATGGTATGATAGCATCAGATATAAAAATTGGAATTCGTAATATTTTAAAAAACAAGGTTCATTCGCTTATAAGCTTACTTGGCCTTGGTGTAGGACTGGGTTGTATTTTGCTTTTATCGTTTTTGTTTATTCACGAAAATTCATTCGATCGCAATATTCCAAACTATAATCAATTGCATCGTGTTATTCAAGGTAACGATTGTCGCACTTCGTACCCTTTAGGCAAAGCTATTAAAGAGGATAATCAGCTCGTAAATAACTTTTTTAGATATTATTCTGTTTCAGAATTTGAAATAAAGGACGAGCACAACGAAATAATAAATGCAGAAAACTTTGCCTGCTCCGATGCCTCTATTTTCGATTGTTTGGGAATTAATATGAAAATTGGTAGTCCGGCCTCGTCCAAAAGCGAAGTGGCTATTTCTGAAAAAATGGCTAAAAAATATTTTAAGGATAAAAATCCAACTGGACAGCCTTTACATGTACGTTTAAACGATCAATTCTTAGACTTAATAATTACGGGAGTTTACAAAAACCTTCCTTCAAATTCGACCTTAGATCCGAATTTTATTGCCGACATTGAATTAACCGATGAGGTTTTTGGAAATAAAAAGAAAATGTTGGGTGAATACGGTTATACCTATGATGATTTTAAAACAAATTGGGATCATTGTAGTTTTAGCACCTACTTGCTTTTAAATACTAAGGCCAATCCTGATGATGTGGTAAATAACATGCAAAAATTTATAAACCTGCAGAAAGATGAAAAGTACAAGTCGATGGCTTATAGTCTTCAACCCGTTGCCGATATTTATTTAAAATCAAATGATATTACCGGTAATGTCTTCACTCGTCAGGGAAATGCTAATGAGCTAAAGTATTATATTCTTATTGCTGCATTAATTCTATTTATCGCCATTATAAATTACATATTTTTAACTCGAGCAAAAATAAATGGTCGACTAAAAGAGATGGGTGCTAAAAAAGCACTTGGTGCTTCCCAGATATCGATCCTTAAACAAATTTTACTGGAATCAAATTTTATAGCTTTTTTAAGTCTTGCTCCAGCAATAATTATAATATTATTTGGCATACCATTTATCAGCCATACTTTAGGTCGCACAATGGATGCAGGAATTTTCACTATGTGGCAAACCTGGCTGGTATTTATTTGTATCACATTCTTTACCGGCACCTTATCTGGACTATTTATTGGAATTACTGTGGCAAAAGTTTCTCCTGTCCTTTTACTTAATGGTAAAACCAAACAAATACCACGTATTAATAGTTGGAGTAATTCTTTTCTGAGCTTACACTTTGCCATTTTTATCATTCTGATAATCGGGGTACTTACACTAAAAAAACAAATTAACTATGCACTAACCAACTTTAAGGCTATTGACATTGAAAATGTGATTATTTGCGAATTAAATACAGCCAAACTTAGTCAACAATTCAATGTAATTAAAAATGAAGTGGATAAATTGCCTGGGGTTATAAAAACTGCAGGTTCATCATTTATACCTCCCTTTAATTGGTTCTTACCCATAAATTTACAATCAGAGAATCAAGCAGTTCGGTTCGATGGATTAATCATGGGAAAAGGAATGATAGATCTTCTTGGTATTCAGTTTTTAGATGGTGACGACTTTGATGAATTTCAAGAAGATAAGCACGATATGATTTTTAATGAATCGGCTGCCTTGCAATATAATTTGAAAGTAGGTGAACTGTTCAATGAATCATTTTTGATTAAAGGAATTGTTAAAGATTTTAACGGTCACTCTCTTCGTCAACTGATCCAACCCATGGTTATTATGCAGCAAAACCCCGAAAAAATGAGCCTTTTTGCCATTAAAACAAATGGTGTAAATGATAAGGCTATTACAGAAAATATTCAAAAACTATTTCAGAATATATCCCCCGACAAAATAGTGAATATCTATTCGCTAAAAGATCAAATTAGCCAATTTTACCAAAACGAAGAGCAGCAAACCAAACTTGTAAGTGCCTTCTCGTTATTGGCTATAATTTTATCAGTAATGGGTTTGTTTGGCATGACTCTGAATACGATTTCACAAAAAACCAAAGAAATAGGCATCCGCAAAGTAAACGGTGCAAAGATTTCTGAAATAATGCTTATGCTAAACCGTAACTTTATAAAGTGGGTGGCTATTGCCTTTGTTTTAGGGAGCCCTCTGGCCTATTTTGCCATGCAAAAATGGCTCGAAAACTTTGCCTATAAAACCACAATTAGTTGGTGGATTTTTGCTTTGGCAGGATGCATAGCGTTATTCATAGCCTTGCTAACAGTAAGTTGGCAAAGTTGGAAAGCGGCTAGAAGGAACCCTATTGAAGCATTAAGGTATGAATAAATTTTTACCCCAAACCCCTGTAGGGGCTTTAGATAAGGAATATTGAATTAATATAAATGTAAAAATGAAAAGTCGAAATGTTGAATTATCGATGTTTTATTGAGCATCTCCTGATATTATAGAAAAAGCTGCTCAACTAAGAAAAAACATGACAAATGCAGAAAATATTTTGTGGGAATTCTTAAGAAAACATAAAGTTATTGGCTTGCGATTCCGCAGACAACATACCATTTTATTATTCATTGCTGACTTTTATTGCCATGCAATTAAGCTTGTGATTGAAGTGGATGGCGGTTATCATAAAAATAGAGAACAAAAAGCATATGATATTGGAAGAACTGCTGAATTAAAAGAGTTTGGAAATAATGTAATTCGTTTACAAACGAAGAAATTGAAAATGAGTTTTCAAGAGTAAAATAAGAAATAATAAAAGTTTGTGTTAAAAGACGAGATTTATTGAAACAACTTTCTGAATTATGAAAAATAATACATACACAAAAGCATACTCCCAAGATCCCCTTTTAGGGGAACTTAACAAAGCGATCTCAGTAGTTAGGGGTAAAGTTAAGTTGTTAAACTTTTTGGGCAGCTCGAAGGAACCCTATTGAAGCATTAAGGTATGAGTAAAAACGTAAAAGTAAAAACCATTTTGTTATGAGCGTTCATTTAAAACTAGCTTTCAGAAATATATTAAAACAAAAAGTAGGAAGCTTAATAAATATATTTGGCCTTTCAGTTAGTCTTGCTGTATGTTTAATAATTGTACTATTTGTTCAATATGAATTATCTTTTGACAAGTTTAATGCTAATTATAATCAGATTGTTAGGTTGCTTGATGTTGACAAAGATGGTCGTTGTCCTGACCATCCTGTTGTTTTTAATCAGATTTTAGAAAAGAATATACCGGAACTTAAAAATGGAACCATGTTGTTCTATTACAACAAGTCAACAGACTTTTTCAGACACAACAATAACGACCATGTTTTTAATAAGCTAGTTTTTACAAGCAATAGCTTTTTCGATATTTTCACTGTTGAATTTGTTAAAGGAACACCGGATAATGCATTGGACGCTCCGAATAAAATTGTAATAACCGAAAGTAACGCTCAAAAGTTATTTGGTAAATCAAATCCTTTAGGACAAATTCTAAAATATGAAAACAAATACGACTTTGAAGTTTCGGGTGTTATAAAGGACTTACCTGTTACATCTCATTTTCAAGTGGATTTATTGGCTCCAATTGAGGCACAAAACGAGATAAACCCATATATGATGGAATCATGGAATATGGCTTCAACCAGCTTTTACTTTAAGCTTCCAGCCAATACAAATATTAATAGCCTTGAACAAAAAATAGAGGAATTACATAAAACTTCGCTACCAAATAATTATAATCAAAGCGAAAGTAAATTCACACTTCAGCCATTGTCAAAAATACATTTGTACTCGTCCGACACTATTTGGGATAGTGCAATAAGAGGTGATATTCAGGTTATTTTCGCTTTTTGCCTTATTGCTTTGCTTGTTGTATGTATAGCGTGTTTTAACTATATTAATCTTTCTATGGCTCTATTGGCAAAACGGAACTATTATACAGGCATTCAGAAAACAATGGGAGCCGATAGGCGGTCAATATTAACTTCAACTTTTACTGAAAGTTTGTTTATTGTTTTTATTTGCGCAGTTTGTGCTGTTTTTATTTCCATGATTCTTATTCCCGGATTCAATATGATTATGGGAACAAATCTATTCTTTTCAATGTCAAATTGGGTGGCAATAGCAGTCCTACTTATACTAATTTTTATTACTGTAACCATCGTATCATTATATCAAGCTTGGTCACTTGCAAGAGTGAATCCAGTTCATATGCTTTCAGGCAAAGCAGCAAAGTTTTTGCATCATACAAAAAAGTCCTCTTCCAAATTTTCACAAACTCTTACAATTGCACAATTGGGCATTTCTATAGTATTAATTATTGCTGTAATAACCATCAACAAACAGACCTCCCTTGTTTTGGATAAAAAACTTGGGTTTAATAAATCACAACTCATAACAATAAATAATCCCTGGGACAAAAATGTCCATAAGCGATTCAATCTTTTTAAGGATCAATTAAATAGAATGGCTGAAGTTAAGGGAGTTTCCGCATCATGGAATGTTCCTGGCGAATATATTAATAATTATGGCGGCATTGAATTAGTAAATCAAAAGCCAGAAATTAGCATGAATTTTGGGCAGTTACCTGTTAATGTTGATTTTTTTAAAGTTTTAGAAACTAAATTTATTTTAGGAAGAGATTTTCAGCCAAACCAAAGTTCTGACAGTAATAAGATAATTATTAATAAAATTGGAATGGAGACTCTGGGATTAGAAAATCCTATTGGTGAGAAACTTATTAATAGTTTCGATGGTAAGGGACAATCGTACGAAATAATTGGTGTAATCGATAATATTCAATACCGATCGTTAAAAGAACGAGGGAAACCGGTTATCTATTACTTAAGCAATTATGGTTTAAATAAAGTTCTTGTTCGTTTACATCAGGGCGAAATAGAACAGAGTATAAAGAAAATTGAAAGGGTTTGGAATTCAATAGAAACAAATTATCCGTTTGAATATGAATTTATTGATGCTAAAATTCAGTCAAATTACGACAAAGAAATTCGTACCAGAGCAATTTTATCTATTATGGCATTTTTAGCTGTTGCAATATCAATGCTTGGTATTTTAGGATTAGTAATTTTAACTACTCAGAATCGAATTAAAGAAATTGGCATAAGAAAAGTAACAGGTGCCAAAGTAACCGAAATCATTACCATGTTAAATAAAGACTTTATAAAATGGGTAGCCATTGCATTTGTAATAGCCTGCCCAATTGCTTACTACGCCATGCAAAAATGGCTCGAAAACTTTGCCTACAAAACCACAATTAGTTGGTGGATTTTTGCTTTGGCAGGATGCATAGCGTTATTCATAGCACTGCTAACGGTAAGTTGGCAAACTTTTAAAGCTGCAAGGCGGAATCCGATTGAAGCTTTGAGGTATGAGTAATTTTTATAATTTATAATAAGAAACGGAATCTATAAAATTAAAGCATATGAACAGATATTTGAAATTCATTTTTGTCGGGATCGTATTTGTGTTATTTTCTTGCCAAAATAACCCGTTAAAAACAAATCAAAAATTGCTTGAAAAGGATTTACTTTCAGCAGAGAGTGAAAAGGGAAAAGCGGAAAGAGAACGGGAAGCACAGGAAAAAATACTTGCCGATTCTTTGGCTAAACTACCTAAAGGATACAGGTTTAAAGAAGATCGATCGGTTAATCTCGCAAATAAACCCAAGGTAATTGATATTGCGGGAAATTTAAATAATGTAAAAGACATTAAATTATCCGATGTGGCTTCTAATATTGAATACATAAGAATGGAACCCGTTCCTGATTCAACTTTTCCAAGAGAAATGAAATACAAATATTATTTATTGGACGATTATATTGTTGCACTCAATTACTTTGGAATACAATTGTATAACAGACAAGGTAAATTTATTCAAACCATTGTAAAAAATGAATTTACCGGTGTTGATTATAATCCAAAGACAGATTGTTTAACAATTAGAAATGATCATACGAAAATAGGCGGCGGTTCTATGGTTTGGGGATATGGTAATAAATTGTTTTATAATTACACCGATAATATTAATGGTAAGAAGTATATTCTGGAGTATGATTGTTCATCTACACCTTCATTTACAAGTAAAAAATTTGATCCTGAGAATCCTGATGCATTAACGGCTTTTGGAGAAGTTGCGGTTGATCTTAATCATGGAACAAAACAAAAGCATGAAAAAATTAACAGTAATGGTGCTATGATGGCCGGATCCGGGTATTTTTACGCAACAATGGAGACCTTCCTGTTGGATAAAAGTACATATTTAAAATCCTTTGAAGGTGGGGAGAATATGTTGGCTATATTTAACAATAGAGGCGACACGCTTTCTACTTTTACCATGTTGGAACGGCTTAAAAATTACACAAAAAACCTTGTACGCGGAACTGATGGTGGCGATCAGTATGAAAACAGAGGTAAATTATATTTCAGAAATGCTTTTAACGACACTATTTTTCAAGTTGTTCCTCCCAATCGACTGGTACCTGTTTATGTTTTTAATCTTGGCGAATATAAAGTGTCAAAACAAGACGGATTAGATCCGGATTTTGATCTGTCAGGAAAAATAATTCCACATGAATGGGCTGATGCAAAGAATTTTGGGTTCTTAACCTTTACAAAAGACAGCTACGATTGCCCATCCAACAGAAGAAAGAAGAAAGTTGAAATTTATTATGCTTTATATTCAAAGATTAGCGGAGAATTAGCAATAATAAAGGGTGATCCATATAATTATTCCGATTATATACTTGAAAACAATATTGATGGAGGACCTAATGTTTGGCCTGCTTCGTTTATGATTGGGAACGATGGAGAAATATTGAATTCAATAAAAGGAGCAGATTTAAAAGATCATGTAAAATCAGACAGATTTTTAAATGACACGGTTTTATCCGAGAAAAAAGACAAGCTAAAAAGCTTGGCAGCATCGCTTAGCGACACGGATGATGTTTTGATGATTGTTAATTAATACAATAGATCGGTAGATTTTGAGATATGAGTATTGAAACAAAATTTACATCACTAAATTACAGAGAGTTATGTAAATTATTCATATTTTTTATTCTCCTCATAATCAACGCATTATAAATATTTAACGAACCATTGTTAATACAATCACTTTTATCTTGATAAGGTACTATTTACATATAATTGCAGACAATGAATTATAATTTTAGAATAGCCATACGTAATCTTATTCGGAAACCGGTTTATACATTAATAACTTTTGTAGGTTTCACAATTGCCATTACGGCAGTACTACTTATTTTTATTTGGATAACAAACGAATTGAGTTACGAGAAATTTCATCCCGATTATAATCGAATTTATCGTGTACTTACTTTATCAAAACAGGGCGATGAAATTGTGAAGTCGGCAGGATGTTACCGACCGGTTTCCAAGACTCTTAAAAGTGATTTTCCGCAAATTGAATTTGCCTGTTATTTAAGTTTTAATTCTGAAGATTCTCCGCTTCATTCTGAGGGAAGTAATAAAAAAATTGAAGCTCGTGGCGGATGGGTTGATAAAGATTTTTTTTCAATTTTCCGCGGGTTCAGCTTTATTGAGGGTTCACCGGAAAAGTCAATGAATACCCCTCAAGGCATAATATTGTCGGAAAAAGTGGCGCAACAGCTTTTTGGTGATGGACCTGCTTTGGGAAAAACGGTTATTATGGACAAGTATTCTGAGGATGCGTATTTGGTTGAAGGAGTTGTTCGTATTCCAAATCAAAGCCATATAGATTTTGGATTTATCTTTCCTGAATCAAACAGGCGGATAAGAAATTATGTAGATCATTGGGGCGATAAACCTCATGTGCATGTGTATATAAAATTGCAGAAAAATGCAGAAATAGATGACCGATTTTTAAGTCAGGTAAGCAATCATATTTCACATTACACTAACAAAACCGATAAGCTTATGTTTCAGCCCTTGGCTGATATACATTTACATTCCGATTACAAAACATACAATTATGATAAGAATATCAGCAGCTATAAATATGTATTGATATTTACAACACTGGCCATAATTATTATACTCATGGCTTCGTTGAATTTTGCATTGCTTACAATTGCCAGAGCATCGGAGCGAATCATCGAAATTGGAATAAAAAAAGTAAATGGCGCGAATCGCTTTCACATTATCTCTCAATTTATAGGTGAGTCTGTTTTTCAAACTTTTGCGGCAACTTTGCTTGCTCTGTTTATAGTTTACTTATGTTTGCCTTTTTTTAACATGCTTTCGGGGCAGCACCTTGCAATAAATTGGTCGATAAATTTTATTATTATTCTTTTTATTCTGGCTTTTTTAACAAGCATTGTGGCAGGTATATTTCCCTCTGTGTATCTTTCGTTATTAAAACCTGTGCATATTATAAGAGGTGGAAACATCACCGGATCGAAATTGGCATTTATGCGCATACTTGTAGCCATGCAATTTGGTATAGCCATATTTTTTATGTTGACTACTTTTTTGTTTATCAAACAAATGCACTACATAAAAAATAAAGACTTGGGGCTTGATAATAAAAATATTGTAGTAGTGCCCACCGGTTTGTGGTACGACAATAAAGCATTTAAAGATGAGCTGATGAGAAATCCAAATATTGAAGGGGTTTCAGCAAGTGCTTATGCTCCGGTTGATTTTGGGTGGGCTACAACAATTGCAATTACAAAAAATGACCATATTGATAGTATTCAAGCCTCCTTGTTTTGGGTTGATGAAGATTTTGCAAAAACCTACAAACTTGAAATAATTAAGGGTGATTTTTTGAAAATGGATTATAAAGATTATTGGAAGAAGTGGAAAAAAAACACAAATGAAAATGAGGAAGTGAATGATCCGGAGTTCTTGTTTCCTGTTGTAATAAATCAAGCTGCTGAAAAAAGAATAAATTGTCCCGATATAATAGGTCAGCGATTTGGGAAATACATTGTTCTGGGGGTGGTTAAAGATTTTCATTTCAGACCGCTTCATAATAAAATAACTCCGGTAATTTTAACCAACGATCCTCAAAATATCATGACTATGAATATACGCATAGCCGATAATAACCGGAATGAAACCATTCAATTTATAAAAGAGACCTACAAGAAACATAGAGATGACAGAGCTTTTTCATATTCGCTTTTTGATGATTTAGTTGCTGAAAAATATTCAAAGGAAAGCATTCTGCAAAATTTAACTATTATGTTTGCTATTCTTGCAATTGTATTAGCCATTCTTGGCATTTTGGGAATGGCGTATTATACCTGCGAGCGCCGTATTAAAGAAATAGGTATTAGAAAAGTTAATGGCGCAAATACCTTTGAAATATTGAAATTAATTAATAATGATTTTATTGTTTGGGTTGTTTTGGCGTTTATAACAGCCGGTCCAATAGCTCTTTATTTTATGAACAAATGGCTCGAAAACTTTGCCTACAAAACCACAATTAGTTGGTGGGTGTTTGCTTTGGCAGGATGTATAGCGTTAGTTATTGCACTGCTAACTGTTAGTTGGCAAACCTTTAGAGCTGCACGAAGAAATCCGATTGAAGCATTACGTTATGAGTAATTTTTACCCCAAACCCCTAAGGGGCTTTGGTTTAGGAGTATTGAATAGAAAAAATAAAAAAATGAAAAAAAAATCAGTTCTTATTTTGTGCATATTATATAGTAGCATTTTTTACTGCATGGCACAAAATTATTTAAACGAAATAATCCCATTAAAGCTATCAAACAAACAATTAAAAGAGCTAGGTTTTACTTTTTCATTAAACAGCATTGCTTTTAATTTTTTTGCTGATGATAATTTGGTAAAACTTCAAATAACAAAGGATAAATTCCTTAGTAAGATTAACCTTGATGAAGAATCTGAAATTGACCAAATAGTAATACCTGCATTGGCTACTAACCTGCAGGGTAAAACGGTTTTCAATTACTCCAATGAGAATATTGAGAATGAAAAATTTGTGCCTGTTGTTGTCTATTATGGCCATCATAATAATGAAAAAAATGGCTATGTTTTTTACTTTATCCACAATGCAGCCTTTAAAAGCAAACTGCCCAATGTGGAAAACATGAATGAGTATTCGCTGAATTTTAATCAAATACAAAACTAATTATACTAATTCGTTATGCTGCATTTAAAACTATCCATCAGAAGGTTAATCCGAAATAAAACAATAACTATTTTTAGTGTGTTGGGTTTTTTTCTTAGTTTTTTATTACTTATTGTGATCATTCAATATATGGTATCAGAAGTAAAAGTGGATGCATACCATGTAAATCACAATCAAATTTATTCTATTTCGGCGGGTGGAAACGACACTTGGATACCTGTCAAATTAATTGAACGCTTATATGATGAACCTTTAATAGAAAAAATAATCCCTTATGGTTTTGCATGGAATGGGGTTTTGGTAAAAAACGGGGAAAACGATGCCCAATTTGTAGAATCAATATTTGTTGATTCCACTTTTTTCGACTCTTTTTCGTTCCAGTTTATTGCAGGAGATAAGCAAAATTGCATGATTGAACCGTTTTCGGCAGTTATAACTAAAAGTGAAGCGAAAAGAATTTTTGGAACTGAAAACCCCATAGGAAAAGTAATCACTTTTAACGAAAAATATAAACTAAGCATAAATGGAATCATAAACGATTATCCAAAAAATTCCATATTCCGATCGCAATGTTTTATTTCATTTGCTACCTTAAAAATACTCGATCCATACACTTTTAAATGTGGATGGAGTTGCAGCAATGTATCGGCTTTTGCACAAATTAAGAATCCGGAAAGTATAAGTATAATTGACACCAGCATTGCAAAAATTTATCAGGTTGAAAAACGCCATGGCAATGTTAAACCTCAATTAATTTCGTTAACTGACACCTATTTTGATAAGAATATTGAGATACGAGGAGAATTAAATAAAGGGGATTTAAACAGGGTGTATGTGTTTGGCTTATTAGGAATTATTATTTTAATTGTTGCAGCCTTTAATTATTTTAATTTTTTAGTTTCAAATGTTATTGATAAACAGCATAGCAATGCAACCTTAAAAATATTTGGGGGAAAATTTTACCATTTTTTCAGTAGTTATTTGGTGGATACCATACTTGTTTTTGCCCTATCATTAGTATTGTGTTATGGGTTTTATTATTTGGTATTAAAAAATGTGTTAATTAAATATGGTCTTTTTCAGTGGGTAGAACTCGATTCAATTTCAGTTTTTATTTTATTAGTGTTTGTCCTTATAATATCAATAGTGTCGGCATATTTGGCTGCTTTTTGGATTAGAAAAGAAACGCTTATTCAAATAAATAACACACGAAATCAAATTATCCGAAGATTTATTTTAGTCATTCAATTTGCTTCAGTTATTTTCCTTTCAGCCACTTGTATTCTTGTGAACAAACAGGTTAACTACATGCAAAACTTGTCTCCAGGCTTTGCCAAAGAAAACCTAATTTGCATAAATACTAACGACATTATGAAGTCAAATGCCAAGGTGTTGCGGAACGAGCTTTTAAAAATACCCGGTATTCTTGACGTTGGTTTTTCCGATGCTATTCCCGGAAAGACAACTCAAGGTTGGGGTACCATGGTTACCATTAATGGCGAAAAAAAACAAGTTGATTTTGATGCGGTTCCTGCCGAAAGTCACTTTTTAAAAACCTTTGATTTTAAATTACTTAAAGGACGGTTTTATTCCGATACCATTTCTTCCGATTTTGGTAATGTTGTAATCAACCAATCGGCAGCAAAAAGCTTTGGTTGGGAAAATCCTCTAGGGCAAAAATTGCTTGATGGTTGGTTTGATGGGAAATCAGAAGGAAAAATTGTGGGTGTTATTGAGGATTGCCATTTCTTTTCAATGCATCATAAAATTGGGCCCTTAGCTTTTATTTGCCAAAATGGCTACAATAATTATGTAAGCGTAAGAGTTGCCGCAGGATTCTCAAATCAAAAAATAATAATTTCAAATTTAGAAAATCTTTGGAAAACATTAGAACCAGAGACTCCATTTAACTGGTTTTATTTTAACGATCATTTAAATAATCAGTACAAAAGCGAAAAAGAATTTGGGCAATTAACAATTTGGCTTACGGTTTTTTCTATTGTAATTACCATGTTAGGATTATTGGGAGTTATTATGTTTGTAATTAACCAGCGAATGAAAGAAATAGGCATTCGTAAAGTTAATGGAGCCAAAGATTCTGAGATCATTAAATTATTTAATAGGGCATTTGTAAAATGGGTATTTGTGGCAATAATTTTTGCATGTCCAATAGTGTTTTGGTTTTTAACTAAATGGCTTCAAAATTTTGCCTATAAAACGGCCATAAATTGGTGGATTTTTGTTGCAGCTGATTTGCTGGTAGTTAGCATTGCAATAGTAACTGTGACCTGGCAGACTTATAGAGCTGCGAGGCGAAATCCGGTTGAGAGTTTGAAATATGAATAGTAAGAAGTGCTGAAATACCGAAATATCGTGGATGGAGGCTTTGAGATTTGAATAAAAAGGGTTGCTGGGTAATAGGGTAAAATGGGTGCAAGGTAAAATGGTTAATGAGAAACCTTCAAGCGTCTTTTTTTGACCTTGAAGCGTTTATGGCAACTGTAAAAAAAATATCCATTGCATGTATAAATATTTGACAGTTAATAGATGGGCTTTTTTTTAATAACCACATATTCAACACATTATGATTGTGGCATGGCATGTGTTTATTGTTTTTAGATTTGAAAATTATTTGAATAAAACAGAAAATAGCATTTGCAATACTTACGGTAAGCTGGCAAAATTGAACTTTAGCCACAAAAAATTGGTCGGAGCCTTTAACGTATGAATAGTAAATCTAAAATGAATTAAATCTAACAACATGATACATGAAAAAATAAGACAATCGTTTAAAAATTTGAGGGGAAGTAATTCCTATATGTTATTAAATATTGGAGGACTTTCCATTGCATTTTCGGTTTTTCTACTCATAATGCTTTTTGTGATTAATGAATTTAATTTTGATAAATTCAACACGAACGGGAAAAGAGTCTACCGGATTGAGGAAGGCGAAAATAATCAGGTTCCTTTGGCAGTTAGCCGAATATCACAAGAAACATTTCCCGAAATTGAAAAAGCTGTGGTCATAAAATCTACTAACAATCACTGGCTCAGATACGAAGATGACTTTTTTGAAATAGACGACTTCTGTTTTGCTGATAATTCATTTCTCGAGGTGTTTTCCATTCCTTTTATTTCAGGAAATCCAAAGACAGCACTTGAAGCACCTTATACCATTGTTTTAGCAGAATCCGTTTCAAAAAAGATTTTTGGGGATAAAAATCCCATTGGCCAGCAGGTTAATTTCAAGAATCAGGATAATTATACGGTTACCGGTGTAATAAAAGATTTGCCCGATTTTCATTTACCGGCGAAAGCTATTGCTTCATTTAAATCGGTTGAAGCTCGTTACAACCTTACGGATGAAACCTGGAACTGGGGAATGGTTTCATACATTATGCTTGCCAAGAATCATGATATAGATTTTCTTGAGAAAAAGATGAATAAGCTATTCCGTAACAATGAAAATTGGGATGTTAATGAACCGGAATTTTTATTGCGTCCTTTCAACGATATTTATCTTGCCTCTGATACAAGTGGCAACGATGAAACCAAACACGGAAGCAAGTCTCTTTTAATTATTTTAATTATTGTAGGCACTTTAATTATACTTATTGCAAGTATTAATTTCATTAATCTGACTATTTCGCAGGGACTTCAAAGAACAAATGAATTTCATGTCAGAAAAATTCTGGGGAGTTCAAAAGCTGAAATCATTTTTCAATACATGTTCAACTCCGTTTTTTTATGTACGATTTCAATTTTTATTGCATTTGCAATTGTATTCTTTTCTCTCCATTCTTATGAGAACTTAATTGGCAGGGATTTGAATATCATTAGTATGCTAAATATCAAATACGTATTTTTCATTATTATTGGAATAGTAAGCCTTGGCATTTTTTATGGTTTTCTTCCTGCCTATTTTTTAATAAAAGTGAATTCACGGCTATCGGCAAAAGGTAGCCAGGTTGCAGCTAAGAATTCAAGATTTAATTTGGGCTTAATCACCTTTCAGTATATTATTTCAATTATCTTAATTTGCGGTACAATCATTACTTATAAACAACTTGATTTTATCAGCAATAGGAATCTTGGCCTCAATAAAGAACAGGTATTAAGTGTTGAATTGGTTCCGTCGATGAAAACCAGTCTAAACAATTTTAAGTCAAAGTTACTCGAAAATCCAAATATTAGCGGAGTATCATTTATTTCAGACGATATTACCCAGTTTAAACAATATGGTACCTCAGTAACTATTGATGACGAGATACATAGCTTCAATTATGCCATTGTTGATCCTGAGTTTATTCCGCTTATGAACATTGAACTGGTGCAAGGAGAAAATTTTTCAAAGGAAATAAAAAGTCAAATGGGTGAAAGTTATATTCTTAATGAGGCTGCATGGGATATTTTAAAACATTCAAAAACAAAGGATGTTGGTTATAAAATAAATGGCGGATCTTTACTCGGCATAATAAAAAATTTTCACTTTGAATCGTTTCACAATAAAATTCACCCGCTGATGATATATTGGGCTCCTGACAATTATTATAACAAAGCATTACTGAAATTAACAACCAATAACACACCTCAAACCATAAAGTATATAAATGAATTGTATAATGTATTGGCTCCTGGAAGTTTATGCAAATATCAATTTATTGATGAAGAGTTTAATTATTTGTATACTACCGAAAGAATGTTGGTTAAACTGCTAGGCATTTTCTCGTTGTTGGCCATATTTATTGCAACACTTGGAATAATTTCGCTTTCAACAATGGCGGCAGAAAACCGAACCAAAGAAATTGGCATCCGCAAAGTAAATGGTGCCAAAATATCTGAAATTTTACAGTTGCTTAATAAAGACTTTCTAAAATGGGTTGTAATAGCCTTTGTAGTAGCTTGCCCTCTTGCGTACTATGCTATGCTAAAATGGCTTGAAAACTTCATTTACAAAACTACATTAAGTTGGTGGATTTTTGTTTTTGCTGGCATATTAACATTAGTTATTGCATTGTTAACTGTTAGTTGGCAGAGTTGGAAAGCTGCGCATAGAAATCCGGTTGAAGCGTTGAGGTATGAATAATCAAAGGGGTAAGATAATTTTTAAATGTGTTTCATGAAACACTAATGCACTGCAGTTCAGAACAAGAATACGAGTAAAACTTGAGCGTTCCATGCTAATCGTAATATAAATATTATAGATGTAATAGCTTGAAAAAAAGAGATTTAACCTAATCTTATTCAAATGAAATATTCAATCATAAAAAACATTTTCAGGAATAGTATAAAAGTCAAACATTCTTCAATCATTAATTTGATAGGGCTTTCGCTAGGATTTACTGTTTTATTTGCCATCATTTTTTTTATTCGTGATGAATTAAACTGTAACCAGTTTCACGATAAAATTGATAATTTATATTGTGTTTTTACTAAGGATGCTTATTCGACGAATGGAATTGGAGGGAATGAATCGGTACCAGCTCTTGCTGAAGCCCTTCGCACAGAGTACCCCGAAGTAAATGATGCGGCGTTGGTTTACAATGGAACTGAAAGAATGCTGCTTTCTTATGAAAATATCAAATTTTACGAGCAGGTTCAGCTTAGCGATCCAAACCTGTTTAATATTTTTTCATTTCCCATTATAAAAGGGAGTATGCCAAAAAATCCTGACGAAACAAGGGTTATTGCCTTAAGCCGGAAAATGGCTAGCAAGTATTTTGGAAGTAAGGAACCTATTGGGAAAACCATTTCCTTGAATAACAGTGAATTATTTACTGTTGCGGCTGTTTTTGAAGATATTCCTGCAAATTCATCTATACGTTTCGATATTTGGGCACCTATAAAATTATTGGAAGGTATTGAAGGTAAAGATCACTTAAAAACTTGGTATAATTTGAGTTTTCAGGCTTATGTGTGCTTAAATAATAATGTTTCATTAAGTAAGCTCAATAAAAAACTTTATAGCCGTATTCAGCAATCAAATCCAGATTCCGAGGAAAGGGCACAACTTTATCCTTTTAAGGATTTGTATTTAAAAGCCTGGAACCATAAAAAAGGAATCACAATGATGGTTTTTATTGCGGTCATTATTTTGACTTTGGTAAGTATTAATTTTATTAATCTTCAAACTTCAGAAGCGTTTAACAGAATCAAAACTTTCGGTATTAAAAAAATAAATGGAGCAAATCAACGGGCAATTACCAGCCAATTGTTTTTTGAGGCTCTTTTTTGCTGTCTGATTTCACTGGCAGTTGCAGTAAGTATTGTAAAATTAAGTTCAGAATATCTATTCTCTTTAATGGGTAAGTCTGCATCAACTACTTCGTTGATTTCGGTATTCTCAATGCTGTTTTTGTTGGGAGTTGCTTTTATTATCGCTTTTATTTCGGGTGTTATTCCCAGTCTGGCAATAAGGTCTGTTTCTCCTGCTAATTCACTAAAAAATAAGGTTCAAGAACAAGTAAGTGTAAAAAATATGCGCGTAGTTTTTACGTCTCTGCAATTTTGTTTGGCAATCGTTTTAGTAATTTGTTTATTATTAACTAATAAACAGCTAAGTTTTATGCGAAATAAAAATTTGGGATTTAATAAAGACCAAATTGTTTATGTCCATCTTGAAGGAGATTTAATTGAAAAACGGGAATTATTGCGTGACGAACTTGAAAAATGCCCTTCGATTTTAAGTGCAACCCTAGCCTCACGTTCACCAGTTGGTATATACTGGAATGGCGATGGATGGGATTGGGAGGCTAAACCCGAAGATTTTAATCCCCAAATTACATTCATTGAAACAGATAATCATTTCCAAAAAACCTTCGGTATTAAAATGGCTGAAGGGAATTATTTTAACACAGAAGCTCCGGGTGTAATTATCAACAAAACATTCGCTCAAATGATTGCTCCTAAACAAAGTGCCTTGAATAAAATATTGAAACACGATGAGAATGGTATTCAGACCTCGGTTTTAGGGGTTATTGAAGATATTCATTTTAAACCTTTATACCGGGAGGTAGGTGCCTTAATGATAATTCCCCAAATGGGTTTTGACCCGATGAAATATGTATTTATGAAAATTGCCCCAAGCGATATGCAGAATACATTATTGCACATAAAAAAAACGGTTACCATGTTAAATCCTGATTTTCCTAGCCAATACTTTTTTTTGGATGATGATTTTGCCCGACTATATGGAGGTGAGAAACAATTGCGAAATCAGATACTGTTTTTTTCAATCATGGCTATTTTTATTTCATGCATGGGATTGTGGGGAATACTAATGTTTATGGTTAAACAACGTACCAAAGAAATTGGCATCCGAAAAGTAAATGGCGCCCGCATTTCGGATGTGTTAGCCATGCTTAATAAAGACTTTGTAAAATGGGTAGCCATCGCTTTTGTCATTGCAATACCTATTGCCTGGTATGTCATGCACAAATGGCTTGAAAACTTTGCTTATAAAACCACACTTAGCTGGTGGATATTTGCTTTGGCTGGATTGCTGGCTTTGGGAATTGCATTATTAACGGTCAGCTGGCAGAGTTGGAGGGCAGCTACTAGGAATCCTGTCGAAGCTCTGCGTTACGAATAGGAACCAGAGCGTAGATCCCCGATAGCGAAGCATATCGGGATGAAGGCGTTGAGGTATGAATAAGAAAACGATATGATGAAGATTATTTATAACATTAAACTTTTTTTGCGAATTTTTAATAAGTATAAAAGCCATTATTTATTAAATATTGGTGCCTTAGCTATATGTATAGCCTCTTTTATTATATTGATAAGCTACACCTACTCTCAAAATGATTATGATTCTTTTCATGACAAAGCGGATAGAATTTATAGAGTGATAAATGTTAGAAATTATCCGACTAAAATAGATAGAAGTGCTGGCTGTATAGAGATTGCCGGAGTTGAGATGAAATCAAATTTACCAGAGGTTGAAGCCTATGCACATTGCGTAAAAAGAGGAAGGCTGCTAACTATTAATGGTACGAAATTTAAAGAAGAGGGTATTTATTTTGCAACACCGTCCTTTTTAAATATGTTTTCATTTCCAATTGTTAGAGGTGACAAAACGGATTTCTTGAAAAACCCCTATACCTGTTTGATTAGTGAATCATTGGCTCATAAATACTTTGGTGATGAAGATCCTATAGGACAGATTATAGATTTTAGTTATAGTAATGATTTTGTAGTTGAAGGCATATTAAAAGATGTTCCGCCAAATTCATATTTTGATTTTGAAATTTTGGCATCCTATGCATCGGTTAAAGCCATGGGTTATTGTGAAAGTTGCAATAATAAAAATACATTCCTTTTGCTTCGGGAAGGTGCTGATAAAAGTAAACTTGAAGCAAAATTCCCAGCATTAATTAAGCAAATTCATTCCTATGATGACTTTTTAAGAGAGTACCTATTACAGCCTATTGGAGAAATGCATTTAACATCAATTTACCGTTTTGAAATAGGAAAAACCAGTGATGGAAGAGTCCTATTTTATTTGAATATTATTGCGCTGTTAATTTTGTTCATTTCTTGGTTTAATTACATTAATGTGAATGCAATTATCTCTTTAAACAGACTTAAAGAAAATGGAATAAAATCAATTGTTGGAGCAAAATCAATCCATATTTTCTGGCAAAGTTTTTTAGAGTCGGTTCTATTTTCATTCATAGCATCAGGATTAGGATATGTAGTAGCCGTTTGTGTGCTTCCTTTAGTTACTAATTTATTTCATATAGAACATCTAATAATACCTAAACAAGTACTTTTGAGTTTAGGAGGAATTATAATTCTTGGTTCTTTTGTAAGCACTATTATTCCATTTTTAACTTTTAAAAAAATCAGGGCTGTCAATCTCTCCGGTTTATTTAAATTTCAGAAAAACAAGTCGGTAGCTACGCGTACCATATTTATTGTTGCCCAATATGTAATAGCTATTTTGCTAATTGCTTTTTCCTTTTTAACCATAAAGCAATATAATTTTATGGTAGATAGTGAGCTTGGATATAATTCGGATAATCTACTTGTTGTAAAAAATTATATTCCTAATTCATACCAAAGGTCTGATGATGAGGTTTTTCTTGAAAATCTATTGAAGTATCCCGGAATTGAAAAGGTAGGTCATTCATCCTATCTATTTGGGTCGGAAAATGGCGATGTTGGAGGAGGGTTTCGAATGGAGGGAAATGATTTGGAGGAGAGTATTCAAATGTATGAGTTAAATGTATCAAAGAATTTTTTTGAGATGTTTGACATTGAGATTATTTCAGGCTCAGGATTTTCTCGGCCCATAATTGATCGCTCTTTAGAACCCAATCAACAATGGGAAGTGATACTAAATGAAGCTGCCGTAAAACAATTAGGATTTAAAAACCCCAATGATATTATTGGTAAAACTATTATACGTGAATCCAAAACTCTAGGTACGGTTATCGGGGTGGTTAAAAATCATCATCAAGAATCGCTTGACAAACCGATATTCCCAACCTTTTATATTTACAGTAGTATGAACTTTAATTTCTTAATAAAAATTCATCCAGAAAATATAGCAGCTACCCTGAAAATAATAGAAGAAGCGTATGGAAACATAGCTCCCGCTGAAATATTTGAATATTTTTTTCTAAACAAGTTTTTTGAAAAGCAATATATGAGCTATGCAGGATTTTTAAAAGTTATTGTTTTATTTACCCTGCTGGGTATTTTAATTTGTTGTATGGGTATGTATTCATTAATCAAATATATAATTCAAATAAAAACTAAGGAAATAGGTGTTCGGAAGGTTAATGGTGCAAGAACTTCGGAGATGATGCTTATGTTGAATTATGATTTAATGAAATGGATACTATTGGCCTTTGTTTTAGCATGTCCAATTGCATGGTATGCCATGAATAAATGGCTTGAAAACTTTGCTTACAAAACACCAATAAGTTGGTGGGTTTTTGCATTGGCCGGATTGCTGG